>NZ_JBBOWV010000005.1 GCF_038007305.1 Solibacillus sp. FSL W7-1436 | reverse complement strand
TTTTACTTAGAATATGAAAAGCATTAAGTGTATTATTATCCTTCATTATTCCACCTCGTCAGCTTGTTCGATAAATTTCGCTTTTGTGTTATATTCCTCAAATTCTTCAACAGTTAATTCACGTAACATATTTTCATATTTTGACGTTTTCCATACGGACGTAAGCAAATGCGTATACTCGTTCTCGTCTTTTTTCTTGTACTTGTCCAATTCACCATTTTTGAATTTTTTCACATAGTCTTTAAAAAATCCATTGAACGTCAATAATTGCCGCCCCTTCAGAGATTTATAAAAAATTTCAAAGACAGATTGTGAATGATACAACTCATTTCCTTTAGCCGAATATTTTGCCACCTCTAAGACTGCACCATTTTCCGACTTTTCACTGGAACGAACTTTACGAATATCGACTTGCGTAATACTCATATCGTCCATACACTCACGCCACATCTCAAGCCATGCAGATTGATTAATATAATCACGGCTTGTAAAGTAACTTTTATTCACTGCCATTAACACATGAAAGTGAGGATGGTATGTATCATAATTAGGGTTGTTGTCATCAATTTTCAAATTACGACTATCAAAATATGACTTTGCTTTTTCATACATATCTTTTGTTATAAAACGTTCTTTGTTGTACGTCACTTCTAACTTACGGACATAACCATTGATTACTTTTCGCACATTTCTACGCTTAAATAATTTATTAAATGCTGTATTAAATTTATCAATCTCATTTTTAAGTGCTTCACCAGTAACATTCGGTGCAGTCAGCGTTAAAAAAATATATTCTTGTTCTTGCTCTTCACGGATCGCTTGCATTGTAACTGAAATAGCGATGGCATCTTTTTTCGCTTTGTTCCATGTGCAGATTGGACAAAAACGATTACCACAACTACTTGAACGATGAACACGTTTCGCGCTCATATCAAAGGTTGTTAAATGTTGCATAAAATCACCACATGTTTTCACTCTCTCCAATGTTTTTGGGGTAAAAACACCTTTCGCATATTCAGCCAGTTTTCGAACTAAATCTCTTTTAGGTGTATATCTTTCTAAAATATACTTTCCAAGTTCAGTAGATTTCAATTCATTCTTAGTAATTTTAACCTCTTGTTTTTTGGTCATATTCAGTGTACAATCGCTTTAATGTTTTTTAATTTAACAACAAATAAAGACACATAAAAGCAACTTGCTCCCTTCATAGTTTGATTTTGATCTAGTCAATTAAAATCATAAAACACTATACAAGGAAACGCAAGTTGTTTTTTTTTTGAGCCTTAGAGCCACAAGACTTAAAGACATCACATACGTAACAATTTCTTGCGGAAATAGTTACGTATGTATCAAGTAAAAGAAGAAACTCATTTCGCTTCGCTCAATCGTTTCTTAAAAGACAAAACCACCTGCACAATGCAGGTGGTTATTTTTTATGATTTTTATAATTCACGGTACATTATCAAGGCCGTATGACATTCTTTATTATCATCATCAAGATGACTATTCAATTTAATATCAATTACTTCGATTCCGTCACCCCATATTTCCAAAAAATTATTAATAGCATCTTCTACATTTTTTGTACGAAAATCACTGAAAATTTTCACTCGCAACATTCCCACCCCCTTCACATTATCTTTCCATTTCGCCAGCATCACGCGTAGGCATTTTTTTGTCACGAACAAAGTCTGGATCAGCCTCGTGAATGTCGTTTAAAAAGCTTTTAAAGCCCTTCAATTCATTTTGAGGTAACAACTCCTTCAAACGCTCTTTAATCGTCTCTAACATGCCTTTAAAGACGTTTTTATAAGTTTCGGGAGTTTTCGTATGTTTCTTCAGAAAATCCCTTGTAGCGAGATACAGAAGGTTAACTTCAAGTTGCAAACCTTTCACTCTTTCTAGCAACTTACTGTTATGGTTTTTTAATTTATCATTTTCACTTTGTAGGCTTTCAATTTCTTTCCTCTGTTCAACCATATGTTCAACATAGGTATCAACCTTTTTTTGTAGCGAAAGGTACATTTCACCGCTTTTAAGCGCTTTATTTTCCTTTACCAAATAATCATTTTGGCGTTTAAGCGTTTCGCTGCCAATTAAAGTTTGCTCAATCATTCGATATTGGAGAGGGGAAATAACAAAATTCTCCGTTTCAGTTTTAACGATTTCAGGCTTACCAAGCAATTTCGGAATAACCTTCACTTGCTTTTCCTTTTCTAATAAAGGCAATGCCAATTCATCTTTTTTAGGAATAGACTCCACGATTTTTTTTGTTTGCAGCTGGACCTTCTCTAACTCTTGTTGTTTTTCTTTAAGGCTCTTTTGCAATTCCTTGTATTCGTGGATATTTTCAATGTTATTTTGGGTTTTACCCGAACCTCGTTCAACTTCAAATCCACGTTTTCTCAAAAATTGAGGTAGGTTGTCATGGATCTCATTAATTTTTTTGGGTGTCATAACAACACGAGCCTGTAATTTCCCTGTCTCTTTGTTGAAAGGGACAAAATGCAGATGCATATGGGGAGTTGTTTCATCCAGGTGGACTTTGGCACTTACAACGTTTTCTTTGCCAAATTCATCGGAGAAAAAATCATAACAAGCCTCAAAATATTTTCGGGTTTTTTCCATGCCCCATTTTTCAAATTGTTCATTGGGAACAGTCAAAATATTGGAGTACATGACAACCGAATTTTTTTGAACACGGGAGCCAGTTTCTTTTGCAAATTCCACTCTTTCTTTTACTCGTTGATATAAAGTTTTCTCACTAGAAACAATGTCATAATTTAAATTCGTTCTGCTTAAATCAATATCCTCGTTTTTGATTTTCCCTTTACGCTCTTGTTCCATTTCCTTGCCTTTGACATCCGTAATTTGGTTCTTCTGTGTGTGCCATGCTAATTCCATTTGAAAGCCCCCTTCATGCCGTGAATAAGACCCATACTCAATAAGAGTATAGCACGGTATACTCTTGTGACCAAGAGACCGTGCTCTGCCGAGGGCTATTTCGGGCCGATGCCCGATCGGAAACGTGCTGGAGCGCACAATGTTTCCGAAGTTCAAAATCAAAAATACTGGTGGCCAATCGCAATTTGCGATTAGCAGCCAGCACCTAAAAAAATAAAAAAAAAATAAAAAAAGGGATTTCTAAAAACATTAGCAATATACAGATGAGGTCAAAGAGGGAAGGGGGTGGAAGTATGGAACAAGTTGTTATCGGTGTGGTAGTTTTCCTTGTGGGAACTTACTCACAAAAAGGCATTGATTACATTTACAAAAAGTTCTTCAAAAAGTAATACATATCAGCAATACAAATGAGTAATACATATGAGCAACAGGAGCAATAGCCTTTTTCGATTGCAAGGATCGGGTAGTATTTTTTGCGAGCAAAAAATCTCCACCCTTTCCTCCTTGCAATCAAAAATTTTTCGGGCAGTGTTGGGGGCAACCCCCGATATACGAAAAAATGAAGGTTTCATTAATCGGAGTTGACCTTCTTATTATCGCCCGAAAAAACGGCATGGGCCGACCAAATTTCATTGCTGCACATTTAATTCAAGCGCATCAAAACATCCCCCCTCAACCAAAAAAATGAAGGGGAAAAGACCAAACAAAAAACCCTGTTAGGCTTACCGTGGAACGGTCTTTTTGTTGCGTAGCAACCCCACCGAACACCATATGAAATATCGGTGTATAAGTGGGTGCTCACAGTGATTTGAATTTATCATTCTACATTTGTCGAATTTTGTTGTTAAATATATCAAAAATAGAAAATAAAAAAGAGCAGCAGTTGCTACTCTTTTCGAGGTGCTCTTTCATATACCCCTGAAATTGATTTATAAAGTTTCCCTGTATCCTCTATATCTTCTCGAAAAACTTCAACCACTAAAACAGGTGCTTTAGTTCTTTTAACACAAACAATATCCCCGGGTTGCACATTTAACGACCGTATATGTTTTGGGATATGCCAAGTGTATTTTTTTCTAGTATCTAATATCAATGGTTTGCCTT
>NZ_JBBOWV010000004.1 GCF_038007305.1 Solibacillus sp. FSL W7-1436 | reverse complement strand
CAGTATTTATAAGGGTTTCTTTAATTTAAGAAATAAAAAAAGGTGGCATTTGCCACCGATATGCCACCGCTTTAAAAATACGTTAGTGTTTATAAGTCACGAGCGATGGAATCAAATATATCGGCAGCATCCCTTGCCATCTTTTGAGTTAAATGGACATAGCGGTCTTCAGTTACAGCTGATCTGCTATGTCCTAATCTTTTTTGTACGGTTTTAATGGGAGTACCGTTTTCGATTAGCATAGTCGCATGTGTATGACGTAGTGAATGGTAATTAAAATCGATTCCAAGTTTGCCTCGAATCAATTCCCTTGTTTGATACTTAATTACATTAGGTGTGTAATGTTTACCGTTTTCTTTTTTACATACAAAATCATGTTCTGGATCTTGTAGATACGATTTACCGTATTTTAATTTATTTTCTTTTTGTTTGATTTTCTCTTTCTTTAAAATATTCATCAGAGAACTACCTACTGGGATAGTACGGTAGCCCGAAACAGATTTCGGTGGTGATACTACCCATTTGTATTTGCCCTCAATTTTTTCCCTGGTAAGCTGCTGTTCAATTTCAATCGTCATTTCCTCAAAATTTACATGCTTCCATTCAAGAGCACACAATTCACCTACACGTACCCCACAATGCAAACCAATGTGGAAGGGGAGATAAAAAGGATGATTTTCAGTAACTCTTTCATTTAAAAAACGCAAATTTTCTTTTGATTGAATTTTTAAATCATCTTTCGTTGGTTTCCGTTCTTTATTTTTCATCAACTCAACGTAGCTCATAGGATTTTCATTAATGTATTTATAAGGATATACAGCTTGGTTTAATGATTTACTTAAAATTCCTCGTATGATGCTTAATGTTTGCCTCGCTAATCCTTCACGTACTTTTAAATTCATAAATTGCTGCAGGACATGAGGTGTTAATGATTTTAATTTGTAATTACCTAAGTGGGGAAGTATATGGTTATTAATCGTTAATCGATAGTTATCCTGTGTGTTTGGCTTTAATTTTAATTCCACGTACTCTTTTTGCCAAAATGCTAAAAAGTCGTGTAAGGTCATCTCAGAGGACTTAAAAACGGTCCCTGCATTTTCATATTCCAGAATCTTTCTTCGTAATACCGCTTCTGCTTCTGCTTTCGTTTGAGCCCCTTCAGCAGTACGTTCGACTTTCTTTCTTTTGCCCTCCACAATGCCCATATCGAAGTAATAATACCAAGTGTTGCCACGTTTACGAACGCCACCTTTCATGCCAATTACTTCCTTTCTGTAAATATTTGTTCAAAAAAGTAGAACATCTGTTCCTATTATGTTAATATAAATTCAAGTAATAAGCAATTTTCACCTGTAAATAAAATACTTTTAATAAAATTTGAGGTAAAATTAGTGAAATTGTGCACCTCGCATCAAAAATAGAGTATTATCAATTATAAGTCAGTTGACTTATCAGTGTCGTCGAGAGTAGACAGAAAAATCTACTCTTTAATGCCTACTCGTTTTCAGTCCATTCATACAAGTCTTCTATTTGGCAACCTAATATGACAGATATGTTTTTTGCTACAGTCAATGACATTACACGATTATCCTTAACATAGTGTTGTATTTGCTGGGGCTTTACACCAAGCTCGCCAGCTAGATCAACCTGTGTCATGTCAGCTTTGCGCAACAAGTCTTTGAGTAGGCATCGATGAACTGTTAAAGTCACACAGACACCCCGTTTATAAAATTATGAAGGCGGCGATATTATGAATGAAGAACAATTGCAATTACTAGTAAATTTCATCGAAGTAATAAAAAAGCACGATAAAAAATCAGAAATTATAAAAAATATTTGTCGTAGAGATTATTGTTCTCAAATTAAACCTTGTCGTTCCTGTCGTAATATTCAATAGCAAATTTTATGTTATCAAAAAACTTTTCCCTTTCTACTCCTTTTAGTGAAAGGGCCTTTTCCATTAAGTCTTTAAGTAAAGAAATATCCTCTAATTCAAAACCTCTTGCCATTTTTAAAGCTTTTTCTAAATCGTTATCCTCTATTCGGTAATTTACCGGTATCAAATCTGACACGTTAATCCCCAGAGCCTCCGCAATTTTAAATAACATCTCTTGATTAGGTTCACTTTTACCGTTTTCGTATTGAGATAATGTACTGTTTTGGATTCCTATCTTTTTAGCCAATTCATTTTGCTTTATTTTTCTCTTTTGCCGTTCTTCTTTAATCCTTTTTCCTACGTACTCATTTAATTGTTTTTTATCTAATTTCTCACTTGAATTAACAACATCCATATCATTCACCTCCCAGTGCTACATCGTGTATTTTAACATATACAACCTATATTATTCACGTAACTTGAAAAAATATTCATGAAACATGAAATTATTTGTTGACTATTAAAATTAATTCATATATGATGAAATCAGAAGTTGATAGAAAATATTAGAAAGAGGTGAAACAATTGGTAGATTGCAATGAACTAAGAAGATTGAGAAAGTACCATGAACTTACTTTAGAAGACATGGGGAAAATGATTGGAGTGGATGCTCGAACTTATAGCAATAAGGAAAAGGGAATCTCACAATTCAAGTTAAATGAAATGGTGGCAATCAGCTGTCATTTTAAAAAATCCATAGAAGAAATTTTTTTAAATAAAAAGTTCATGTAACATGAATTATTTATAAATTATTCAAGGTAGGTGAATGGAATGGATAGGTTGCTAGATGTAACTGAGGTTTCCAAATTACTGAAATGTAATAGAAACAAAGTTTATGACCTTATCAATAGCGGAGCTTTACAAGGTTTGAAATTAGGAAGAATTAAAGTTTCTTCAATTGAGTTACATGATTTTCTTATCAGAAATGCCGGAAACGATTTATCAGATCCGTACAATATCAAACCATTTAAAAAAGGGGAGGAAAATTAATGCTAAGAAAATTGCACAATTATTTCTTTGAGGAAGATGCTGAAATGTCACGTACAGATATGTTGTTTGGTGGGTTGTTCATCTTATCGGTAGCATGGGCAGCATTCGTAGTAATCATGGTAGGGGTGAGTTGATGTGGAGGATTTAACGCCAGAAGAATTGTTTGAGCAGCACCTAGAGTTTTTGCCGTATTTAATCCGCAGATACAAGAACTTGAGAGAATACGAGGATATTAAACAGCATGCAATGATTGGGTTTTTCAGAGCAGCTGAAAGATTCGATGTAAATAAAGGGGTGCTCTTTACAACTTACGCCAAGTTTTACGTGAAGCAAGAAATCATACGTAACTATTTTGAAAAAAGACCGCAGTTAAAGACGTCACGGTTGATTCTCGAAAAGGCTGTAAAGGTTAGGCGGTTCATTGGTGATACGAAGGATCCAGAAGAGTTGGCAAAACTCACAGGATTAAGTGTGAAAGAAGTTGATGAAGTATTGGACTATCTTGATTTTAATTCTCATATCGCTTCATTTCAATATACAATGCCTGGCAGCGGTGATGAAGAAGTGAATACGTTAGCGGATGTGTTACCCGATAAAAACGACAATTGGGAGTATTCAATACATCTGAACGAATTTATCGAAACATTGACCGATTTAGAACAGACGGTACTTCATTTGCTCCTAAACGACTTAACGCAACCGGAAATAGCAGAAGCGTTGAATACCTATCAAATGAAAATATCGCGCATTTTGAAAGGAATTAGAGCGAAATACAACGAGTTTAATGAGGAGGTCAACTAATGGCGAAGAAAAAAGGATTCGAAAAGAAATCCACACGTAAAGCGATCAAGCGTTTAGTCAAAGAGGGATTCAGCGAAAGCGAAGCAAGGGTGATTATCAATCGTTGGGCTACCCTACGGCAGATAGAAGTAGAGGTTAAAGAATTAGGAGGAAAAGTATGAAGCCAGTATTAGTAGTAGACGGAGAAGTTAAAGAAATTTATGCGATGCATTACCGTAAAGGGCGACTTGAAACTATCACAGTTGTGGAAGATGGCGGCGTACACAAAATGTATAACGACATCGCAGAAGATACGCAGTATTACGTTGAAAAGCCGTTGCAGATTGATTTTAGTAAGTGTCTGTTTGATGAAAGTAAGTTGGAAGTTGTCGAGAAAATCAATTCGGAAATTGAAAAGTTGCTTATCGAAAAATCTAAAGAACTGGTCGAATTGTCATTACAACATACAGAAGCGTGTCTAAAGTATCCATTTAGTGACGATACGACAAAACGCAAGTATGAGCTTGTTCAAAGTAGACAAAAAGGCTTAATGGATGCACAGGAAATTATCACAGAATTTATGTATGAAGATGTGGACTTGTCGGGTGGTGAAGATGATGCAAGCGTGCAACGAATGCAGCCGTTTTGAATGTGATTGCGAAGTATTAACACTGGACATTTACGGTACCGAAATCGTACCAGGTGAGGAATACATCCTCAATAACTTTGATGAAGCCATCCACAAGGATAATGTCATTCGTTATCTGATTGAAGATGGTACGCATCAATTAAAAACTCGCTAGAAGCTGCAACTTCTAAACGAGCGTATAGAAAAACAATTTTCTGTAACAGTATATCACAATTCGGGAGGTTTTATGATGGCAAACATCTATGAAATTTTAGATAAATATAAATTCATCCAGCAGCTAATCGAGGATGGGACACCAGAAGAAGCATTCATTGAAGCATTAAATGCAATCGATGGTGAGCTTGCTGAAAAACTAGAAAACTATGCAGCAGTCATTAAGAATATCGAATCGGATATTAACGGAATCAAAGCCGAGGTTGACCGATTGAACGAGCGTAAAAAGGCTATGGAATCGTCTGTAAAGCGCATGAAAGAGAATATGCAAACGGCGATGATCGAAACAGGACAAACGAAAGTGAAGAGCGAAAAATTCAGTTTCAACGTACAGAAAAATCCACCGTCTTTATTGGTCCATGACGACACATTAATTCCACAGGATTATATCAAAGTGGAGGAAGTCAAAACGATAGATAAAAAAGCCATTTTAGCAGAGTTAAAGAATGGTGCTGAAATAAACGGTGTAGAAATCCAACAAGGTGAATCGATTCGGATTCGATAGGAGGAAAAACAATGACAAATGTAGTTTCAATAAGCATCGGCCGTTATATCACAGAAGAAACAGTTCGCAGAATTAACGAAGCGTTAGGCGGTCAGAAAGTATTTCTTTATAGCGATTCCCTGTTACATTGCACGCTTGATATTATCGTAGATTCACCGAAGCAGGTTATTAGCAAACCATCGAAATTCAAAAAGGATGCAAGTAGCCAGTATTATTGCGTGTACAAAAAAGGCAACTACTGGACGTATAAATTTGTGAATAAGCAATTAAGTAAGAAGGCGTTTTATGGCGCTTCATATAACACTGAACATGCTGCAGCATTAGCCTACGACAAGCACAGATACAGCGTTGAAGGGGATTTGAGTAAGCTGAACTTCCCGGAATATTTTGAGGGGGTGTGAGCGTGAACTTACACGAAAAATTAGTCGAGATTCGCAAAAGCATTGGCGGCTTCACTAAGGACAAAAAAAGCTACAACTACAGTTATGTATCTGGTACGCAAGTTTTAGCAAAGATTCAAGAGAAAATGAACGAATTGGGCGTTTTATTAACACCAGAAGTTAATACTCAAACGTTCCATGAACACGAATATAAGGACAAATACAACAAGGATAAGCTCGATTTCATTGTGCATGGTCACATGGCTTATACGTGGGTTAATGCTGAAAAACCGGACGACTTCATTAAAGTGCCGTTTTATTACACAGGTCAGCAAGATGATATTTCGAAGGCTTTCGGTTCGGGATTAACCTATAGCGAACGTTACTTCATTATAAAGTTTTTCAATCTGCCAACAGATGCAGACGATCCAGATGCAAAAGATACAAGCGGACGAGCGAAACAGTCGCAACAGAAACCAGCGGCGGCGCAACAAGGTCCTAAAACGGTCTCTAACAGCATTACAGAGACGCAAAAGCAATCAATCCTAACTAAGACAGGCAACATTGCAAAAGCACAAGGAATCGACCAGGCACAAGTTTATAAGAGTGCTGCAGCTCATTTCAAAATTGATAAGCGGACAAATGAACTAACACAACCAGAAGCAAGCAAAATCATCGAGTATCTGGCAACACTGGAGTGAGGTAAATGGGTGGTGTATTTCAAATCGACAGGGAAATTTTCAATCATGCGATCTGGGAAGATGTGGTTAAGTTTCGGATTTTCTTCTACATCGTAGGACAAGCGGTGTTTGCAGAAGAAGGTGTGACGATTGCCGGAATCAAGTTAGAACGTGGTCAGTATTTAAGGTCGCTGCGTAACTTGCAAGACGATTTATCTTACAAAGAAGGGCGTGGAAATGCGGTAAAAACGTACCCATTAACCACTATCCAAAACAAGATCAAATCATTGGTAAATGATGGTCAAATCAAAGTTAAATCAACAGAAAGCGGAACACTGTTCACAGTCGTCAACTATGCGCTGTATCAAGGTTTTGAGCGTTTCGAAAATGGTAAGTCGAACAGCTATCGAACAGCTATCGAACAGCTATCGAACAATAATAAGAATGTTAATAAAGATAATAATAAAGATATGTCCAATCAGCACGCTGATTTGTTTCTTTCTTGGTGGAATCTGTATGACAAAAAAACAGGCAAAGCAAAGTGTGAAACGAAATTTGCAAAGCTGGTTAAGAAGTACGGTTATGAGCAAATCGAAAAAGGCACGAAAAACTATCTGCAATATATGCAACGAAACAATGTTGCTAAACAGTATCAAAAGAATCCACTCACATTTTTAAACGGTGAACATTTCAATGATGAATATGAAACAGGTTCACAGGTAGCAGCAACAAGCATAACCGGAACGTATAAAAGTTTCGAGTTTGATATAAACCGAGGTGAAGATTAGTGCTTAATGAAAACGCAGTGTTAGGAACGATATTGAAATTCCCATACTTGCTATCAGATTCGGAGTTGAAAGTTGAATACTTCCAATCAGCAGAAAACCGCAACATTTTGATGGCTATGAAAGACCTCGCTTCTAAAGGGCTTGGAATAGACCTAATTACGCTTTTAACTCATGGTGAACCTTTGAGCTATGGAGGGGCAGATAAGCTCTCACAGATGCAAAATATGGCGAATGAGAGCAAGTTTGATAGCTATGTAGAAATGTTGGTGGATAAATGGCGACAACGGGAGAAAATGAACATTCTCGAAATCGCTGCTCGTGAAGATTGGGACTTGAACAAAATCACGATGGAACTGAATAACCTGGCGACTAATAAAGTAAATGACCATAACAGCATTAAAGACTTGGTTGTCGAGGTGTCAGAAGATCCGTGGAATGAGAAGGTTAAACCACGTGGAGTGAATACGGGGCTACGGGACTTACAAGCAGCATTAAACGGATTGCCTAACGGCGAGTTAATCATCATCGGTGCTAGGCCGAGTATGGGTAAGACGGACGTAATGCTACACCTCGCCAAAAGTGCCGGGTGGGATAATTGCCTACCGATCATATTCTCGTTGGAAATGAACGCTCAAAGCCTACGAGATAGATTAATAGCAAGCATCGGACCATATAACCGCTCGAAGATGAAAGACCCGTATAACAACCTTACAGACGAGCAAAAGAAAACGTGGATGGACACATTAGGTCGAGTTTCTAAAACGAACATGCACATTTTCGATAAAAGCGGTCAGACGGTTCCAGAAATCCGCATGAAAGTACGAAAGATTAAAAACGAAAATCCAGATATGCAAATTGTCGTGTTCATTGATTACCTAACACTTATCAAGCCGGTGAACGATTACAACGGCAATATGAATCTAGCGGTTTCGGATATTTCCAGAAGCTTGAAAGAATTAGCGAAAGAGTTTAATTGTCCAGTCGTTACCTTGTCGCAGCTATCCAGAGGTGTTGAACGGCGAGAAGATAAACGCCCAATGATGTCCGATATTCGGGATTCGGGATCAGTCGAACAAGATGCCGACATTATCATGTTTATCTATCGTGATGCTTATTACTCGAAAGATGATAACAATCGCGAAATGGAGTTGATTATCGCTAAAAACCGAAATGGTGGAGTTGGCACAATTAAAGTCGAGTACAACAAATTCACAGGTATATTACGTGACTTATAACGAGCTGCTGATGGATGCAATAAAATATGACGAAATCAAACTCGCCTATTCGGTGTACTGGATGATTAAAAACGGCATTGTGCAAAGGAACCATACGGCAAGTGGTGTGAATTGGGACTTAGTAAATCATGAGGAAGTAGCAGCACTGATTGAAAAGAATGAATTAGGATTGCAACCAATCAAGCTCTATACCATACCAATCAGCAAAACAAAGCATTTCCTCGTATTTGCTAAGAACGAACAGGATGCAAAGGGGCATTGTCTGAACGAATTGAAAAGGATTGCACCAAAGGTAATCGACATTACGGACAAAATCAATAAAAGCTTCTGGTTTCCAGAACGAAATCAGTATTTGTCATTGCGTGAGTTGAGGGAGGAAACAATAGTATTTCCGGCAACTGCGATGATTTATGAAAAATAATAAACAACCAATTGGAGGAAATATAAATGAACATTATCACAGTAACAGGCAATTCAGTTAAGGACATCGAGTTAAAGGCTACACCGAGTGGTAGTTTTGTAGGAAACGGCACGATTGCAGTAAGACGTGATTTTAAAAACAAGCAAACTGGCGAATACGAAACAGATTTTATTAACTTCGTAGCATTGGGGAAAACGGCTGAAATCATGGCGCAATATGTGAATAAAGGCGATCACTTCGGAATCACTGGCCGCTTACAAATCCGCATCTGGAATAAAGACGATGGCACGAAACAATATTTCACTGAAATTGTAGTGAACAGCTTCGACTTCCCGCAGAAGAAAAAAGAGGGTGCTTCAAACAATCAATATGCTAACAATAATGCACCGGCACCGATGGAAGTTACTGAATCGGATTTACCTTTCTAGGAGGCGAACGCTATGCACATTAACAATGAAGGGGCTGACTTGTCTAAGGACGAGTTGGTCACCTACCTACAAGTATTTCATGGCCGCTATGCTGATGAATATTACGAGAACCAATCACAGGAGAAATTGCTGCAACTATACAACGAGATGATTGAACGCGAGGTGAATTAATTGTACCGATTTCACTATACCGACAAGGAAATTAACGAAATCTTAAAAACAATGGTGATTGTCGCAGATACGAGGGAGCAGAAGAATGAGCATATCCTTGATTACCTTAAGAAAAAGAATGTGCCGGTAGTTTCGCAAAAACTGGATTTCGGCGACTATTCAGCTCTAATTCCAAGAAATGACGAATTAGGCATTACTCGTAACATTTATTTGAACAGCGTTGTCGAGAGGAAAGCCAATGTGGACGAGCTTTGCGGTAATTTGCAAAAAACAACTCAACAAGCTTTCGAAAATGAGTTAATCAGATCACAGCAAGGTAATTTCGTATTAATGGTCGAGCAGCTAGATTTTTACACAAAGCTCATACATGGCGATTATCGGAGCCAGTATGACCCGAAAGCATTACTCGCTCGGCTGAAATCATTCGAAGCGAAATATAACTTTAACATTGTGCCGGTGCAAAAGAAGGAAGCCGGTAACTGGATATACTACCGCTTTTATTATGAAGCGAGAAATCTACTCAAACAGGGAGCGTTTTAGATGAAAATATTAATGGTACACGACTATAGCTATACAATACCTAGCGGAAATTCAACATTAAGACAGGGGGAAATATACGAAGCTGAATTTAGTGGCGACTATGAATACAGTGTTAAAGTTTCAGACAGAGATAAGCCTGTTTTAGTGCACAAAAAGATTGCAAGAGTTTTAGAGGAAGTTAATAAACCTACAGTACCAGGTGTCAGCCCAGACCAGCCAGTCGTCTACAACGAAAAAGGCGGCGGTCAATCGAAATCACCATACCGTATGGATTTAGTTGACCCGAAATCAATTTTGGAAATTGCGAGCGTGTTGAAAGAGGGTGCGGAAAAGTACGGGGATGATAACTGGAAACTGATTAGCACACAGGATCATTTAAACCACTTACTTGTTCACGTATACGCACATCTTGCCGGTGATGAATCGGACAAACATTTAGCACATGCAGCGTGTCGGGCAATATTCGCGCTGGGTGTAGAGTTGGAAGATAAATAATCTAACGAGGTGAATAAATGTCAGTAAACAAAAACGGCATACCATTTTACACACCTAAGAAGAAGCGGAAACGGAAGCGAGTGCCATTAACGGATAGATTGCCAATGAGACGATTCGCATTAATTGATGATGTGGCAGAAGTTGAGGTTGTTGTACCTTACTTCTCGCCTATCGTGGAACTACTAACTAAAGATGGGTGGAAAGAAATTATATGAACTTACAAACATTATTAAACAAGCAAAACGAGTTAGACAGCTACATCATTAAAAAACACGGCTTGGAAAATCAAGACTTACTCAATAAACGTGTGTTGGCTTGCCTGGTCGAAATCGGTGAACAAGCGAACGAATACCAATCATTCAAGTATTGGAAATTCACGAAACAAGTTGAACGTGCAAAAGTAGCAGAAGAACTTGTAGACGTATTACATTTCCTTCTATCCATCGGCAACCTGTTAAACGTTGAACTGGACGACAGCACAAACGCTCATATTGAACGAGCTGCTCAAATGGGTGATGTGGATTATCAATATATTACGCTGTTTAACCTGGTATCGAATATCGCACTGTTTGATCGCATCGAATACAAGCTGCATAACTGGAAATACGCAATATCAACTTTCATCGGCTTATATCAACGCTTAGGGTTCGGGACAGGATTTATTGAAGCGGAGTATGACAAGAAACATGCGGAGAATTACGCTAGGCAGAATCGTGATTATTAAACTAATGGGAGTGATTGCATGCGTGACTTTGATGAACAGACCGTGCAAGAACAGGAAGCCTGGGAGCATTACAAGAAAATCGAAGCTGAAAACTATATGCTCAAACGTCAGTTGATTAACCGCAACGAAACGATCCGTGCATTGAAGAAATCATACGGATCGCTAAATAAAAAGTACAAAGCATTACTGGACCATAAAAAGCCACGTTTCCGAAATAACGGCAAAAAGAAAATTAAGTGAGGGGTGGACATCGTGACTGATAACGAACGAATGAAAAAACGTTTAGCTATTCTGAAACAGGTTGATCGCATTCTGAAACATTGCCATTGCCACAATACGCATCTTAAACAAACATGTGAGCATTGTATTAAATTACGTCCATTAGGTGAGCAGCTTCTTAAACTAACGAAACCACGGAAAGCTATCACGACTAGCGGAAAAATTACACCACTGGAAAAACAGTTTGGGACATACGTCAATAAATTTTCCGTATCAATCGAACTTGAAGATTATGTGAAGGCCAAGCTTGAGAAAATATCAGATGGTGAATTTTACGAAAAACGTAATGTTAGTAGGTACGGCTTTGAAGCTTGGAAAAAGGAGAATATCACAGAAATTAGATGTTTGACTAAAAAAATGAAAGCGAAATACTATTAATATTATTTAACCTCATTTAAGCGTGATTCTAGGCGTTTTAATTCATTACCTACCAAATACACCAAAGTTGAGTTATAACGTCTTAGAATTGACTGTGTGAGGTCACAGGCATATATTAATAGATTGTGGAGGGCAGAACATCATGAGTAAATTTCAATGGTTAAAAGATTACCAGGAACTTGAACAAGGCATTGCCTATTTAGAAATGAATCTTGAACGCTCTCGAAATGAATTAGAACGATGGGTTAATGGCGATTTAGCTAAATATAAATTAACCGCTGAATCAGATGGTGCCAAACTTGAAGAACGGATTGCTGCTATCGAATATGAATTAGCTCACAAAGTAAATGATCTGCAAGACATGAAGAATCTTATCTCATCATTCGGTGGACTTGAAAACCAAATTATCTATAAGAAATACATTGAAGGCATGACGCTTGAAAAGATTGCCGAGGACTTAAATTACAGTGCGCAATACATTTACAACAAACATTCACAAATCAAACGCATGGTATCGTTTGCGGAGCGTTATGTGATTTAAAGTTAGTACGCAATTGAACCAAATTGTACAGTAAAGGAGAAATGAAAATGAAAATTCAAAACGAACAAAAAGAAGTTATAGAAGGTGTTGAGGTCTATTTTGGTGAAGTGCCAGCTCAATTATTAGAAGGGTATAGCGGATTAGTGTATTACTTTAAAACTCTTGATGCCTATGAAGTTGAAACGCACGAAAAAGTAGTGAAGAAGGTTATTAAAGCTATCGAAAATTACTACGATGAGGGGACGGCTGGATTTACGCTACGGAAAATCGAGTGTCCAGTGTGGGAAAGTCAATTACAAATTTCTGTAGCATCTTTTAGATGGCGAGATAGCTACTAAACAATCCGAATAAATTATGTAGTAAGTACATTGATTCCTTAATATAACTTTACCTTATATTAAACCAATGTTAAGTATTGAAATAATGATATATCATGAGAGAGTACAAGTATGTACAAATGGTTCTTTTCACGAATATATAATTACACACTTCCCTGTTGCGGAAACAGCAGGGAATTACATAACACATTAAGTCGTGCCAATTGCGGTACGGCTTTTTATTGTGCTTGAAAGGCGGTGAGCAACATTGACTATTTATGATTTACTTGACGATGATACGCGAGATAAATTGAATGCTGTTCATCGTCCGAAGGTTAAAGAGAAGTTATCTGAACGTGAGCTGAAAGAATTAATGGGATGTAACAGGCAGATTCATAAGCGTGTGAATGGGAAGGTGAAGCGTAAATGAAAGAGCATACACTCGAAGCAAAACGATTCTACAAATCAACAGCATGGCGCAAGTGTCGAGCTTCTTACATTGCTACTGTCCCTGGCGGATTGTGTGAACATTGTCATGATGCAATGGGGTATATCGTTGACCATAAACAAGAAATTAATTCCGTCAACATCAACGATCCAGAAATCACACTGAATCATTCCAACCTACAATATCTGTGTCTCGAATGTCACAACACCAAAACATTCCGAAAGTATTCAGCAATCAGAGAAGGATTTACATTTAATCAGTTCGGGGAGCTAGTACCAAAGCCCCCCTTCAAAAGCAATTTTTTTGAGTAAAAATGGACCGGAGAGGCAGCTTCAAAAAATACACAGGTCATTTCGCGTGAGGGGTGTAGTTAAAAGGAAGGTGATTTTATGGCGATTAATAATGATTTAACAATAGATGAGCGAAGAAAGCAAAAGGAAGAAGAATTATGGCGAGCTTTAGCAGAATTAACACCGAGCAAAAAGAAGATTGTTAAGAATACTGTGGAAGATGCAGCCTTCAAAGCGGTACAACTGGAAGAATTACATATAGTTCTCCAGGATGAAGGCGTAATTGAAGAATATCAGAACGGTGCAAACCAATCCGGGCGAAAAGTTTCTTCTGTTTTCCAAGCTTACTCCACATTAGAAAAAAGTTATCAATCACAAGTTAAAATTTTACTGGATGCTTTACCGAAAGAACTGCCTAAATCAGAAAACGATGATGGCTTTGAAAGCTTTGTGATAGAACGTGATTAAATATCCATTAAATTATAATCCAATTATCGAATATTACTCAAAAATTGATAGTGGCGTTATTGTCACATCTCAAAAAGTAACGAGAATTTACAAATACTTAGTAGATGAAATGTCCAATGTTGATAGTGAATATGAATACAACGCCAAACGAGCCAATCATGCTATTGAGTTCATTGAAAACTTCTGCAAGCATAGTAAAGGTACATTCGGCGGTAAAAACATCGAATTGGAATTGTGGCAAAAAGCGTTTATCGCTGCTTCGTTCGGCTTCGTTCATAAAATAGATGGCACACGTAAATACCGAGAAATCTTGCTAGTTGTCGCACGTAAAAACGGCAAATCAACTATTGCATCAGGCATTGGGTTGTATCTGCAAGTTGCAGACGGTGAACCAGGCGCGGAAATTTACGCAGTTGCTACGAAAAAGGACCAGGCTAAATTAGTGTGGACGGATGCCAAGCGAATGGTAACGAAATCTCCGGCACTTAGAAAGCGTATTAAACCACTTGTAAGCGAGTTGCGTGCCGACTTCAACGACAGCACATTTAAACCGCTTGGGAGCGATTCTGAAACGCTTGACGGGTTGAACGTGCATGGTGCAATGATGGACGAAATTCACGCTTGGAAAGATAAGAATTTATACGATGTTATTGTGGATGGTACAAGCTCACGCGAACAAGCCATGATTTTTATGATTACAACAGCCGGTACAATTCGCGAAGCTGTTTATGATATGAAGTATGAAGAAGCTGAAATGTTGCTGAATGGTTTAGATGATCCAGACGGTTACAAAGATGATAGATTTCTTCCTATTATTTATGAATTAGACAATCGTAATGAATGGATGGTTCCGACAAACTGGATAAAAGCAAATCCGGGGCTTGGAACAATTAAAAAG
Organism: Solibacillus sp. FSL W7-1436; assembly: GCF_038007305.1. Classification (NCBI taxonomy): domain Bacteria; kingdom Bacillati; phylum Bacillota; class Bacilli; order Caryophanales; family Caryophanaceae; genus Solibacillus; species Solibacillus sp. FSL W7-1436. Next base: position 21,105 of record NZ_JBBOWV010000004.1, on the reverse strand, counting down.
TTGGATCAATTAGAAACAAAGGTGAACAAGGCAAAAGCTAATTCGATGTTGGTTAAGAACTTGCTTACAAAAGACTTCAACGTGCGCGAGACTTCCACAGAAGCATGGCTGACATTTGAAGAAGCTAACAATACCGAAACATTCGACTTATCACAGCTTAAACCACGTTACGCAATCGGCGGCGCGGATTTATCGGAAACAGTCGATTTAACAGCAGCTTGTATTATGTTCATGTTGCCAGGCGATGCGAAAATTTATGTCAAACATATGTATTGGCTGCCGGAAGATTTACTGGAAAAACGATCCGTTGAAGATAAGATTCCATACGATTTATGGCGAGACAAAGGATTGCTACGAACAACGCCAGGAAACAAAGTACATCATAAATATGTGACAGAGTGGTTTGTAGAATTGATGCAAGACCACGATATTTATATTCCGTGGGTTGGTTATGATAGATGGTCAGCTACTTATTGGGTTGAGGAAATGTCAGATACATTCGGTAAAGATGTAATGATACCAATTGCACAAGGTAAACAAACATTATCAAGCCCTATGAAGCTGTTAAAAGCCGAATTAGAACGCGATATGGTTGTATATGACAATAACCCAATCACGAAATGGTGCTTAATGAATACATCTATCCACATGGATGAGCGAAACAATACAATTCAGCCGGTTAAAGGTTCAAATCAGCGAAAACGTATTGACGGGTTGGCAGCCATGCTTGATGCGTATGTCGTATTGAATGACAAACAGGTTGAATACCTAAACATCATATAAAAAGGTGGTGAGAATAAAAACATGGGAATTTTCAGCAGAACTAAAAACCAAGCCGTTACCACTACACAGTCATACAAAATGATTGAGGACAGAGGGAGCGGCTTTTATGCGTGGAATGGAAACATTTACAGAAGCGACATTGTAAGAAGTGCCATTCGTCCGAAAGTACGTGCAATTGGTAAAACGGTTGCGAAGCATATTCGGCGTGATGTGAATGGATTGAAAGTGAATCCAGAAGCGTATATGCGCTTTTTACTGGAAGAACCAAATCCACATATGACGATGCAACAATTATTAGAACGTACCATTACACAGCTTGAATTAAACAACAACGCATTCATCTTTATTGAACGGAATGAATATGACTATCCGGTTGCGCTCTATCCGATTAATACAACCAATGTTGAAGTCCTGACGAATCGTGAGGGCTTTTTATATTACCGTTTTATGCTGCGTAATGGGAACACCGTAACATTCAAACATACCGATGTTATCCATCTCGGCAAAGATTACAATGACAATGAGCTATTTGGCGACAGTAACCATGAAGCACTCACACCTTTAATGGAAATTGTGAACACAACCGATCAAGGTATTGTAAAAGCCATTAAAAACTCAAATATTATCCGGTGGTTACTGAAATTCAATCAGACATTAAGACCAGAAGATATTAAGAAACAAACAACGCAATTCGTGAATGACTTCTTATCGAGTGAATCTGAATCTGTGGGCGCTGCTGCAACCGATTCGAAAATGGAAGCCACACAGGTTGATCCAAAAGACTATGTGCCGAATGAAAAGCAAATGGATGTTACTACAAAACGTGTATATGCCTATTTCAATACGAATGAAAAAATCATTACTTCTACTTACTCGGAAGATGACTGGATTGCCTATTACGAATCCGCAATTGAGCCGGATATTGTGCAATTATCCACTCTATTTAGTCGAAAATTGTTCTCGCGTAAAGAAAGAGCATTCGGAAACAAAATTGTATTTGAATCTAACAACCTTTCATTTGCGAGTATGGCGACTAAATTGCAACTTGTTCAATTCGTTGACCGTGGCATTATGTCACCAAACGAAGTACGTGAGATTCTAAGCTACGCACCGGCACCGGATGGCGATACATTCGTTAGACGATTGGACACGGCTGCCATCGAAGGAGGTGAGACAAAATAATGACTAAAAAAATCAAAGTAAACGGCACGATTATTAGTGACAACTTGCAACGCATCTATGATTGGATCGGATTAGAAGCAACAAGCCCGTCAAAAGTTATCGGTGCATTACCCATTGATGGGAAAGACGTTGAAATTTCGATCAATTCCGGCGGTGGTGACGTATTCGCGGGCAGTGAAATCTTCACAGCATTAAAGGAATACAGCGGCAACGTCACTGTAAAAATTGTGGGGATTGCGGCAAGTGCTGCATCTGTAATCGCAATGGCCGGCGATAAAGTATTAATCTCACCTACCGCACAAATGATGATTCACAACGTATCAACGGCAGTGGGTGGCGACTATCGAACGTTTGAGCATACAGCAGAGGTTTTAAAATCCGCTAATCAGTCAATTGCGAACGCTTATAAACAGCGAACAAATAAAACTGATGATGAATTGAAGTCTTTAATGGATGCTGAAACATGGTTCAATGCACAATCAGCCGTAGAGAATGGTTTTGCTGATGAAGTAATGTTTGAAGATGCAAAACCGGAAAATACATTGGTTGCAAATGGTGGTTCGGTCATGTTAAACGAGGACGTTATTAATAAAATCCTCGAAATGATGGACCAGGATAAGCCTTCTTCTGCAACAACTGCGGAAGGCAAGGATCAGTTACAAGCACGACTTAAATTACTTAAACTTGGAGGTATTCACAATGGATAAAATTAAAGAATTATTAAACAAACGTACTGAATTAATGAACCAAGCTGAAACTTTGGTGGCAGAGGGTAAACTTGAAGAGTTTAACGCTATTGAAGCAGAAGTAAAAGAGCTGGATAACAAAATTGAAGCTGCTAAATTAGCACAGGCAAACTTACAAGCGTTACAAGATAATGCTAAAATTGCAGATTTATCAAACCTATCAGAAAAACCAAATGAGGTGAACGAATTGGCGAACTTAAAACCTGTTAACGCAATGACTAGCGAAAAACTATACGAAAATGCTTTTGCTAAAACGATCATGGGACAAGAATTAACACAAGAAGAAAACAACGTGTTACTTGAATTAAACAACCATGATACATCAAACTCTGGAATCTTCATTCCACAAACGGTATTAGGCGACATCATCAACGAAATGGAATCTCAAAATCCGTTTTTACGCGATGTTCGTAAATTAAATATTCAAGGTTTAGTATCTATTCCGAAACATACTGCGATCACTGCCGGTGATGCGAAAGGTTACATCGAATCGGAAGAACTAGAAGTAGAGAAAAACACATTCGTTGAAATTCAATTAGGCGGTAAGGAAGTTGCTAAGTACATTGAAGTTTCATTCAAACTTGAAGCAATGGCTGTTCCGGCATTCCTTGCATACCTTAAAGACGAAATCGTTGACCGCTTAGGTGTTGAATTAGGCCGTCAAGTAATCAATGGTGACGGTGGCGTTCGTGAAATGGAAGGCGTATTAACGGCAATGGCTGACGTTACTTCACAACACACTTCTTACACAACAGGCGCATTATCATATGCAAATGTGACAGCTGCAATTGCAAAACTTGGTTCTCGTCATGCTGCAAGTGCGAAAATTTATGCTTCTGCATCAACAATTTGGAATGGTTTAGCCAACATGTTAGATGGTAGCGACCGTCCATACTTCATCCCAGACGTAACAGCAAGCGGCGTAGGTCGTGCGTTCGGATTAGTGGTTGAAGCGGATAGCGCAATTCCAGAAGGTACGTATATCATCGGTAACGCAAAAGGCTACACAATGAATACGAATCAGCCAGTACGTGTTGAATCGGATCGTGACATTAAAGCTCGTAAAACTGGATTTTCTGCTTACACAGTTGTGGATGGTACAGTTACACACGAAAAAGCATTCTCTATCTTAACACCAGGCGTTTAATACAATAAAGGAGGGATAACACATGCGACATTCAGTCTTAGTGCCTTTCATTATCGAGGAATCGGGTGAGTACAAGCTGCCCGGTTCTTTTTATACGAGTGAAGATTATAAACGTGTAAATGAATTGCATGATATGGGTTTCATTCGTAAGCATAAAGATACTGAAACGTTAAAACCTACCGCAAAGAAGGCGGTGACGAAAGATGCTTCCAAAGATTAAACAAGCATTACGGATTACCCATGATGCGTTAGACATGGAGATTCAAGATTTAATCGATGCGGCTATGATGGATTTATCGATCAGTGGTGTACAAGTTATTAGTGATGCTGATCCGCTGATTCTACGAGCCATTACGTTATACGCAAAAGCTCATTTTGGACTATCTAATGACGACAGCGAAAAGTATTTGCGCGGCTATACGTCACTTAAAATTCACTTAGCATTGTGCGGTGTTTACCATGTCAATGTTTAAAGATGTGATTCAACTAGTCGGATATTCCATTGAGCTTGATGAAATGATGCAAGAAGTTAAAACGCCTTATGAAAGACAAGTATTCGCAAACAAGCGCAGCGTATCACAAACGGAATTTTTCAACGGTGGTCAAGGTGGATTGAAGCCACAATACCAATTTGAAATTCGATTAAGTGAATTTAATGGCGAAAGCGAACTTGTTCATGAAGGTAAAACGTATTCAGTTTATCGGACGTATGAAAACGGTGAAAATATAGAGCTATATAGCGAGGTGAGAGTCGGTGGCTATTAATATTAATCAACTCGCAGATGAAATCAACAAACAGCTTCGCGAATATGCGGATGGTGTCGGAGAAGAAATGGAGAAGGTAGCACGAAAAGTTGCCAAAGATGGCGTAAAAACACTTAAGCTACGAAGTCCAGAATTATCCGGTTCCTATGCAAAAGGTTGGCGAGCTAAAAAGGTTGACGGTGTATGGGTCGTCCACAACGCCACTGATTACCAACTAACGCATTTGCTTGAAAAGGGTCATGCAAAAGTTGGTGGTGGTCGTGTAGGCGCACGAGTACACATCAAACCGGTTGAAGAACGAATGATTGATGAATACGTAAAAGGTGTGGAAGGGGCGATCAGGAAATGACATTACCAGAATTAGCACAGTCGTTAAATGCAATCTACCCTACTCGCTACTCACACTTTACGAGTAAACAAAAAGCGCCGTTCATTTGCTATTTGGATGAAGGAGAGGAAAACTTTCACGCCGATAATGAAGCCTATATAGAGGGTACACTCGTAAGCGTGGAGTTATATACCGATGCTAAAAACTTAGCAGCTGAACGGAATATTAAAAATTTATTTAAACAACGAGAAATTCCATATGAAAAGGGTCCTACGATTTTTATTGAATCGGAAGGGCTTTTTTTAACGACTTTTTCAATCAAATTAATTTAAGGAGTGTTATAAATGGCTCAAAACAAAGTGAAATTTGGTTTAAAGAATGTACACTATGCAGTCGCTACAGAAGATGAAGATGGTGTATTAACATATTCTGCGCCGGTACGTTATCCAGGTGCGGTATCACTAACATTAGATACGCGCGGAGAAACAACAGAATTTTATGCTGACGACCGTGTATATTACGCGACAACAACAAACAATGGTTATGAAGGTACTTATGAAGCAGCTGAAATGCCGGTTTCATTCCGTACTGATGTATTAGGGGATATTTTAGATGCTGACGGCGTTTTAACTGAAACTACAAACGCAAAAACTCAAAAAATCGCTTTGATGTTTGAATTTGATGGAGATGTGAAAGCAACTCGCCATGCATTATACAATGTATCGGTTTCTCGTCCAGGTACGTCAAGTTCAACGAAAACAGAAACGACTGAACCAACTACACAGGAATTATCGTTCGTAGCTTCACCAACAGTTGACGGCGTAGTAAAACGCAGCACAACAGCTGAAACACCGGACGAAGTTTACAATGCTTGGTTTACAACTGTATTCGAACCAGCGCCGGTAGTTGAAACACCTTAATAAAACTACAAGCCTTCCACATTGGAGGGCTATTTTTCTGAATGTGGAGGGTAACCAATGGAAATTAACTTAAAAATTGATGGTAAAGATGTTCCGTTTAAATCAAATGGAGCCGTTGCCAAACGATATATGATGCAGTTTCAACGTGATTTATTGAAAGACATTATTTCAATGGGAGTTATTGAGTTTGATTTTGATAATGCATCGCAACAGGATCAATTGAAATGGATGCGCGACAATATCGACTTTAACATGTTCTATGATATTGCGTGGGTATTTGCAAAAACAGCTAACCCAACTATTCCAGAACCTATTACATGGTTGGATTCATTTGACGAGTTCCCATTACTTGAAATTATGGAACCGTTGCAAGATTTACTTATAAAAACGTTGGGTGCTAAAAAAAAGTAGATGGTGAAGTGAAGAATCCGGCTGAAAGCGTATCGACAGAAAAGTTTCTGATTTTATGTAAAGAAGCTGGATTAACACATGACGATCTTGAACATATGACTTTCGGAATGGCGCTGGATTACATTGACGAATATTTCGAAATGAAAAATCCGAATAAGAAGCCGAAAACGGTCAATGCCGGTCAATCTGATTTCGATAAATTTTAACTCACCTTTAGGGTGGGTTTTATTTTTGTGCAAAAAAAGGCGGTGAGTAAATGGCTAAAAATATCAAAGGAATCACAATTGAATTAGACGGTGACGCAACCGGACTTACCAAAGCTTTGAAAACGGTCGATAATGAAACAAAATCCGTACAAAATGAATTGCGGCAAGTTGATAAATTACTTAAATTTGATCCGTCAAATGTAGAGTTGCTAAGTCAAAAACAAAAATTGTTAGGTGATGCAATTGACAGCACATCCAAACGGTTAGACGCATTAAAACAAGCTCAATCAGAAGTGGAACGACAATTCCAAAGTGGCGAAATCGGTGAAGAAGCTTATCGCAAATTTCAAAGGGAAATCGTAGCAACGGAAGGTAAGTTAAAGGCTTTCCAGTCACAAGCGGATTCCGTGAAAGTAAAAATCGATGCTCAAACAGATTTGAGCGGTCTTGACAAAATGACCAAAAAACTTGAAGAGGTTGGTGAAAAGGCAAAAGAAGTTGGCGGCAAAATGAAAGATGTCGGAACGGAAATGTCAACGAAGTTAACGGCCCCATTAGCGGCATTCGGTGGCGGCGCTTTATTGGCAGCCGGTCAATTCGATAACGCTGCGGGGCAGATTCAAGCGGCGTTAGGTGTTACGGCAGATGAAGCAGAAGCGTTAGAAGAACAAGCAAAAGCGGTGTGGAAAGCCGGTTTCGGTGAATCCCTTGAAGAAGTGTCGGGAGCGTTAGTTAGAGTCAAACAAAATATGCAAGGCGTTTCGGATGGTGATGAATTAGAGAAAGTTACGCGTGATGCGTTGGCGTTGGCTAAAACATTTGATTCTGATGTGAACGAAGTAACGAGGGCCGGAAACAACTTAATGACCAATTTCGGTATTTCGTCAGAAGATGCTTTTGACATGATGACTAAAGGCGCGCAAAACGGTTTGAATTTCTCTAATGAGATGTTTGACAACTTAGCAGAATATGCACCTTTATTTGCTGACTTAGGTTTTAGCGCAGAAGAAATGTTCGGGACTTTAATTAGTGGTAGTCAAGAAGGTGTTTACAACCTCGACTATTTGAATGACATGGTAAAAGAGTTTGGTATTCGATTAATGGATGGCAGCGAAAAAACTCAAAAGGCAATGAGTGGGATATTTTCTCCTGAAGGTTTCTCCGGTTTTGCGGAAAACTTAAAGAAATACGGCAAAGATTCAAGTGAATACTTGGAAGTTGTCGCTATCATGGGTGAAGATTACACCAATAATATTATAGAATCAATGCGAAAAGGTGGACTTGAAGGTGGTAAGGCTTGGGAATCTTTAGAGTTCAACATGGGTCGCGGTCGTGAATTAATCGATGGTATTAAGGACGGTTCGATTAGTGGTCAAGAGGCTATGAAAGAAATCGCACAAGCGTTAGTTCAAATAGAAGATCCTGTCGAACAAACAGCGTTAGGCGTGGAATTGTTTGGTACGAAATTTGAAGATTTAGGAACAGAAGCTTCCCTTGCTATGTTAACTGCCGGTAAAAGTTTAGAGGATTTTGAAGGTTCTATGGACAGTCTCGCAAAAGTCCAAGAACAAACATTTGGTCAACGTTGGGAATCTTTTATTAGAAAGGCAACCGCATCATTAGAACCGTTGGGTAAAATTTTATTAGATTTAGCCGAACAATGGTTACCAAAAATCATCGCAGTTGTTGAACGTTTAGCAACGTGGTTTTCTAATCTATCGCCAGTCATGCAAGGTGTAACGGTTGCCATCGGTGCTATAGTCGCTGCAATTGGGCCGTTTTTAGTTGTTGCTGGAATGATTGCTTCTGCGATAGGAAACCTTATTCCGATATTTATTAAACTGCTACCTGTCATTAAAGGTGCTGGGGTAGCCATTGCCGGTATATCTGCGCCAGTGGCCATTGCCATTGCAGCAGTAACCGCGTTGATTGCCATAGGGGTTGCGTTGTATAAAAATTGGGATCAAATTAGTGGATGGTTGAAAAAGACATGGTCAACAATTCAAACGAATGTATCAAATTTCACTAATCAAGTGTCGTCCAAAGTTTCTAAGTTAACCTCTGATGTGACAGGGTTCTTTTCTAAACTGACAAGCGGAGCAGTTGCGAAGGTGCAAGAATTGAAAACGCAAGCGACAAGTAGATTCAACGAATTAACGAGTGGCGTGAAATCGCAAGTTTCCAATATGGTTTCTGGCGTTATAAATTTATTCGCCAATTTAGTATCTAATGCAAGTTCCAAATTTGGTGAAATGACAACGACTATACGTTCAAAAATGAATGAAGTAAAAAACACTATGTCAAGTGTTGCATCAAATATCTTATCGGATGTAAGTAAAAAGTTCATTGAAATAAAAAACAAAATTACTGATCCAATTAAACAAGCAAAAGAAACAATTGGCGGTATTGTGGACGACATTAAGGGATTTTTCAGCAATATGAGCTTAAAAATACCTGATATTAAGTTACCAAAACTTCCGAAATTCACTTTAACGGGTGATTTTGGTTTGAATCCTCCGAGTGTCCCTAAATTGGGAATCAAGTGGAATGCATTGGGAGGTATCTTCAACAAACCGACAATCTTCAATACTGCAAATGCCGGGTTACAAGGTGTAGGCGAAGCCGGACCCGAAGCAATATTACCTCTGAACGCTAAAACATTAGCCGGTATTGGTAAGGGCATTGCCGAACAAATGGGAACGAACGGAATGCCGACAACGATCATTGTACAATCCGTATTGGATGGACGAGTGATCGCCGAGACAATTACGCCATTAGTATCACAAAACCAATACAACACAGCTTCACTAGCTGGATTACGAAAAGGGGTGTCATTATGATAATTGAATTATTAAATGGCACTCGTTTTGATATTGCCGATTATGATTTGAAAAGATTATTTCATTATGTACCGAGCGCAACAATTAACCATGAATCATTCAGTGTGGATGGCAGCAGTGATATTATCACAAACAGCAAATTAAATAACCGTACAATCAAAGTTGAATTGTTGTATATCTCACAGGATATTTACGACTATTATTTACTGCGCGATGAACTGAACGCTTTATTTATGCGAACAGAACCATTTTACATCATCTTCAAACGTGAACCGTATAAACGATGGTTGGTAAAAACAGCGGATCAATTTGAGATACCGCCGCATCCACACATGCAATCATTTACAGTGGAGTTTGTAACTCTAAAAAATTATGCTGAATCGGTTGGTACAACGATGGATTTGCAAGCCTTTAAAGAATGGGATGCGGATTTATGGGGCTGGGGAATGGGTTTGGATTGGGATAAAACGTATCAATACGAGTTTACTACAAGTTCATTCACGGTTGATAACGTAGGCAATGCCATCATTGACCCACGACAACATGAATTAGAAATCATAATCAAGGCAACCGCATCAAGTTATATTCAACTAGTTAATAATACAACGGGCGAAACGTATCGTTATAACGGTGCATTGTCCACCAGTGATACGTTAGTTATTAAAGGGGTGCGAACGTTGAAAAACGGTGTGAGTGTATTTAAAAATACCAACCACAAATTATTGAGCCTAGCACCTGGAATCAATGCATTTACAGTAACAGGAGGCACGGTTCAAAGTGTCAAATTTAACTTTAGATTTTTATATAAATAAAAGGATGTGAGATTGTGACAAACTTAAATAATATCAACAGTCCTATATCACGCGAGGAACGGAACAAGCTGAATGAAAACTTTCAAAAATTAGAGCGGAAAAATAGTAATTTACAAGGACAAGTTAATCAATTAGTAGTAGAGGGAGATTCGAGTCCAGAAGCAGCACAAGCGCGTGTTGGCGTTGACGGAACAGAATACACTACATTGAAACAAAGAATTGATTCAGAATATCAAACACTTAAAACTGAAATTGATACGGATTTGACACAGATCGATTCCGAATTACAAAATGTTGCTACGCAATTGGCACAAAAGGCGAACAAAGAAGAAATAAATACACTGGCAACTAGTAAGGCTGATAAGGCATACGTAGAAACTAATGTTACAACGTTAGATACGAAAATAAAGGCACAGGCGAGTGGTGCGCCAAAAGGAACTTATCCTACTTATGCGGCATTGAAAAGCGCATTCCCTTCTGGAAACTCTAATATTTACTTGGTTTCGTCGGACGGAAATTGGTATTACTGGAATAATTCGGACTGGGTGAGCGGTGGTGTATACCAAGCCACACAAATTGAAGATAACAGTATAACTACTCCAAAAATTTCTAATGAAGGGCTACATCCTGCTACCATTAAAGACGTTGAAATTAATGAGAATGCAAACTTAGTGAATAAAAGCACGGTTGAAACTGGCGGTTATTATAACGCACAGAACGGTACTTACGTAATTAATGCAACGTATAGTAGTTCTGATTTCATACCTGTTAAACAAGGGGTAACTTATCAAACTAACTACACTCCGATAACTTATTGGAATTCAAACAAACAGAATGTTCCCTATGTAGGTAATGAAAATAATTTTACTATTCCTATGGGTGTTGCTTATATTAGAGTAGCTTTCCCAGCCAGCGCTTTAAATACAGTTAAAGTATCGCGCAAGCCGAAAACGTTAAATTCACCGTATTCGTACGAATTTGGTAATACATGGGATGTTTTCAGAAATACGGATTATAAAAACAAGTTGGATATTCCTTTAAAAAACCTAGTTGTCAACGGGAATTTTGCGGATGGAGCGAACAATTGGACTAAAGGGGTATACACAAATACAATGACCGCTTCAAACAATAAATTAACGGTCAACAATGGAACATTCTACTATTTCGGTGCTTTTCAAAATGTACAATTGATTGCCGGAAATAAATATTATATAGCTCTTGATGTTGAAAGTAGCAATTTTAACAGGATTTCCTATGTAAGTTTAAAATACGCCGATGTTGTAAATGGTTCTGACATTAAAAGCTGGAACAGCAGTGGTTTCACAAATGGCGCAACGAGAAGACTCAGTACAATTAGTACAGTCGCCGCCAATTCTAATATCTTCAAAATAAATTTCCAATCTGTAGCGCCGGATATCGTTGTATCAGTCAATGTTAGCAACGTGCTAGTTATCAATCTCACTGCGATTTTCGGTGATGGCAACGAACCTACAATTTCCACAATGGACGAACTAACTAAAATTTCGGGGAATTGGTGGAATGGTGAGCTGTTAGATACTAATAGGAAACTAACTGTACTTGGCAATAAAACATCTCAAAAAGTAGAAGCACTTGAAATTCGTATAAATGGAATAGAAGCTAACCCTAATTCATTTTCGAACAAGTTTGAAATAGAGCCTAGATTAGCTCAAATTATGGGCTATGATTTTGTATGTTCTATCGGTTATGACGATGCTTCCGCTTCGATTTACAACTATGCCTTTCCAGTTCATCAAGCTCAAAATGTTCCCGGCACTTTTTGGGTAACTACCGGTATTGTAGATGGAGAAGTCAGCGGGGCAGGTTGGGGCGATATTGTGACATGGGAACAATTGCGAGAAATGCAAGGTGCAACAAATGGAAAAATCAATGTTGAAAGTCATTCGCATGGTCATATTAGTTTTGCCAATGCTAATGCCGCTAAAATGTATAGTGATTTATCAACGGCTAGAGAGATATTTTTACGTGAGGGATTCAATCCTAAATACTTCTCTTATCCGGGTGGCGAAAGAGGTACATTATCGAATAGGTATATAAGTGCTTATTTTGAAGCGGCAAGGGGGGCAAATGTCAATCCGGGATATACTGCCGGAAGTAACAGTTATACGTCCGAGAAAATATATACAGATTCTATAGGCATAGACACTCCTTCCGTTCAAAACGTAAAGGATATTATTTTGAATGCCAAAAATAGACCCGAAATGGTGTGGTTGGATCTCTATATGCACGCTGTATTACCGAACGGAGTTGCTCCGGGCGGGTCTATTGTAAAGACTCCAGAACAATTAAACGAATTAATTCAATTCGTAAAGGACAATAACGGGTTAATTATAAGTTATGACGAGGCTATAAACGTATTCATGAAAAATTATTATTGGACTGGCGGCAATTTATTGAGAGTGAAACAGTAATGAGCGTTATGCATAGGATTTATTCCGAATCTTTGGTGTCTCACGATAAATTAAATATCAAAAAAATAAATATATAAACTTTCAATAGAAATTATGGTATGGTTTCCTTATATATACAGTATTTTTTCGTTTATATAAGGAGGATTTTTTGTAATGGATTCTAAAAACAAGCCAATGGATCGTATTGAGTATTTTGATTTAATAAAAGCTGCCGCTATTTTCTTTGTATGCTTTTATCACTTAAATACACTAAATGTAAACATCATAGAGGATTCTTCGTTAATAACCTATTTTCATTATTTTATTATTGGAATCTGTAGTACTGGGGTACCGTTATTTTTCATGGTTAGCGGCGCTTTAATGTTGAACAAGAATTACAATTTTAAAAAACACATTAAAAAGATAATTACCATAAGTATATTGACAGTTATATGGGCCGTTCTCACTTTAATTGTTTTAATGCCAATTTTTGGTGATGAGTATAATTTGTCGGAGTTCTTAAAGGCATTATGGACATGGAAGCCCGACAGAATTAATCATCTTTGGTATCTACCAACACTCGTAATTGTTTTCCTTTTATTCCCGTTAATAAAGGAAGCTTATGATAAACAGAACAAGAAAGTATTGTATTATTTTTTAACGGTAGTTTTCATCTTCACTTTTGGGAATGTTTTACTAAATAATTTAGCAAATATAGCCGAATGGGTGCTCGGTGTAAATTATTTAACGGGAAATTTTAATTTCTTTAATATCTTCAATCTCTTCAAAGGATTTTACGCATTCGCTATTGTTTATTTTATAGTTGGCGGATTACTTTTAATATCCCTAAAGAATAAAGTGATTAAATTTCGAGGCATATCTATAGTGGCTGTATTAATAATAGCTCTAACTTTGTTATTCCTGTATGGTATTGTGATGAGTCTATCGAACGGCTTCTATTTTGATACCGTATGGGAAGGTTATGATACGATAATGACTTTAGCTGTGGCTTTGAGTATTTTCTTGTTAGCTTCAAAAATTAATATAAAAAACAAGACTATTGCAAAATTAATAAAAATAATAGGTTCAAACACTTTAGGTATTTACTTTATTCATGTAATTATCGGTGCATTTTTTGAAAAGTACTACAGACTATTGCCTTTTAATCAAAATATTATAGCTAATCTTTTTTTCATAGTTTTCATTGTGTTAGTTTCATTGTCAGTTACATTATTATTAAAAAAAGTTCCTATTGTAAGAGAGTTATTTAAGATATAAATAATCGACATTTTTGTTAATCAGCAGTATAGTAGTTCCAAATTGTGTAGTAACTTATTTTACAACGTATTATCAAATTTTTAACACAAAGAAGGTGATAACTTGTTTTATGTCACTAGTTTAGATGGCTCACAAGTTGAGCCTTTAACCAATATCGGCAGTGATTTTAAAATGGAACAATCAGTAGACGGCACTTTTATAGTGTCGTTTTCTTGTTTTCCTTCCACAAATAATCCTGGCTACGATTTATTACGGTCAGAATCCGTTGTTACTATAAAAGGTAATGACTTTAAGGTTAAGCAATACAACGATACAGCAAACAGCAAAACCGTTACAGCAATTAGTACATTTTACGAATTAGGCAAAACGCAGCGAGATGGGATATTCAGTGGTAACCATACATTGAATAATCATCTTGCTTTTGTTTTGAATGGAACGGGATGGACTTATACAGTGGATAGCGATATTTCCAATGTCACCAATTACATTAATAAATTAGGTGACGATAATGTTATTGCGCTGATAGAAAAAATCTGCAAAACGCATTTAGTGGAATATGAAATATCGCCAAACAAAACCGTACACTTTGCCAAACAAATTGGCGGCGATTATGACTATCAATATCGGTATAAGCACAATGTATCGGACGTTGTACTGATTGAAGATACAACCAACTTGCATACCTTTATTCGTGGTTATGGTGCTGATGATTTGGCAGTGAGTTATTCATCCCCAAATTTATCAACATTCGGCAAACTTGAAGCCGATCCAATCCGTGATGATCGCTTTACAAATGCGGCAGCGTTAACAAATTACATTGCTAATTCAATTGTTGATGTGCCGGAATTAGCCATTGAAAGCCGTATACCGGAATTAACAAGCCGAGAAACAGGTGAACGTATATGGCTGATTTACGAGCCGTTAAATGTGGAAATGCAAACGCGCATATTGAAACAGACAAAAGGATTGCGAAACGGTGAATTGATTACGGAAAGTGTTGTATTCGGGAACAGCTTATTAAGATCATCTATTGATTTATTGGTTGACCAGCAAGAACAAATCAATGATACAAACGAAAATTTATTCGAAACGCAAAAGGAATATACAAGTAAATTCGAACAAACAGACGAGCGTATCACATTGGAAGTTGAACAACTTGACCAGTCTATTGCCACGCTTGATATTAAAGCAGATAACATCAATTTAAGGGTTACGAATTTAGCAACCGAAACCAATGCATCCATTAACTTATTAAGTGATGAAATCAGTTTGAAGATTGATAAAGGCGGCGCAATCACAGATATAAACCTTACACCTGGGGTTGCTACCATTAACGCCGATAAGATTAATTTAAATGGTGCTGTTATGATTAACGGAACCATTACAGGCAGTACGTCCATTAACGTGACAACGGATATTAACTTGGGGCGTATGATCCGATTTAATGATTTCACAACGATAAGTAGTGATGGGGGCAGTATTCAACTTGAAGCTTTTAACTATATGTACTATGTAGCATTACATCATTTCTTTTTTGGAACAGTTGACTTTTCGGCAGCGAATCTTATCGGGTTACCGCCGCCGACTATTATATATATACCCGTAGAAGAAACAGGAGGATGACAAAATGAAAGTATTAATTAGGTTAGCAACGCAAAACCAAGAGCCAATTGAAGCGGATATTCCGAATTTTGATGCCGCAGATTTTGCCGCAAAATTAAATGGCAACGTTATGTTTATCAACTTAGGTGGTAATGTCATTAATCGCAACTTGATTCAAATGATTACGCCGGTAGACGAAACAACAGCATAAATTACATGCCTTCCACAATCATCTGTGGAGGGCTTTTCTATTACCAAATTGGGGGAGGGAATAAATTGGGAGGGAACTTTATGAAAAATGTAACAGCCGTTGAAATCGTCCTGTCCTATGTATCTTTAGGTTGGGCCTATGTACTATTTACAACACCTCTTTTATTCGAAAGCTCCGAAAACTGGAATCAAGTACAGGAAATTTTACCGTATGAATGGTTGGTTGCGACTATCGCATTAACGGCAGCAGTAACCAAAATCATTGGATTAATATTAAAAAACAAAAGGATTCGTTGGATAGGTTTGATTATGTCAGCTGTTTTTTGGGTTACTATTTCGGCGGGGATGTTGATTGCAAAAGGTTATTTGGATTTCACTACCGGCTTTATAGTGTACTCTGCTCTGGCAATATTGAGCCTTTGGACGAGCAAAGAGGTGATGTTGGATGGTAAATCTGGATAATGCGGTTTTAGCGGAACAAATAAGACAACTGCGAGAAGAATTTAATACGCATCGTTCAGAAACGCGAAAGGAAATTCGAGAATTGGATCAGGAGATTGATTTAGTGAGAGGGTCGCAGAATGAGTTGAATGTGACCATGAGTTATGTAAAAGAAACGGTTAAAGAAATGAACAAAACTTTGATTGCAATGGCAGACGCTCAAAATAAACAAACATCCAAAAACACTTTGCTTGTTTCCATTTTGCAAGTGGCTGGCGGTATTATAATTGCTACTATTGGGTATTGGGCAAAGGGTCAATTCTAAGGAGGTAATTGTAAATGACAGCAGATAAATTAAAACAATATATTGCGTTATTCGGAGGGTTGCTTGGAGCAGTCCTTTTATTTTTGCAAACATTAGGTGTACATTTCACATGGTTCACACAGGAAACGATTGATTCATTTTTAGGTGTATTAATGGCAGCTGTACCACTTGCGTTAGTTTTTTATGGTGTTTATAAAAATACGTACATCGTAACGAAAAAGGCTAAGGAGCAAGAAGAATTGTTAAAGCGTAGGGGGATGAAATAACATGATTAGTATTTCACCAGGACATTACGGACCACGAACAGGTGCAAGTGGTTTTATTGATGAAGTGACAGAAGCCATCAAAGTATCAAAAGAAGTTGCTAAAACTTTACGTGCTGCAAACATTCAAACAAATTATATTGAAGATAATGTTAATAAATCGCAATCTAAAAACATTCCGTGGCTGATTGCACAGCACAATAAAACAAGTCGACAAATAGATGTGAGTATTCATTTTAATGCGAGCGGCGGCACACATGACCGTGGCATCGGTACAGAAACACTGATCTACAGCGGCAACAATCAAGATACAGCTGCAGCCATTACTGATGCCATTTCAAGGGTGAGTGGATTAAAAAACCGTGCTGTGAAGATTCGGAAGGATATTGGTATTTTGAAAGGTACAAACAAACCATGTTATCTAATCGAGGTGTGCTTTGTAAACAGTCGTACAGACGTTGATTTATACCGTAAACATTTCAATGCGATTTGCCAAGCGATTGCAGCAGAATTAGCAAAGGCGGTAGGTAAAATATTGACGGTTAACACAACCGCAGCCGTAAAAAGCGAGGGGGTACGTACATTGGATATTAACAGTCCATCTTTAAATGAACTTGCAAAAAGTATTTTGGACAGCAAAGCGCAACGTGAGATCATCGTCAATTATGCCATTGCCGAGGGCATGCATAAGTCATGGTTAGAAAAACTAGAAAATCGCACAATTACCAATGACGAAATTTTAGTATTGTCAGCTGCAGCGGTTGTCAATGCAAATAAATAATCACAAAAAAGCCCTTCACCGGTAAAAGTGGAGGGCCTATTTTTTATTCTACCGTTGTTGTATCAACGATTTCATGTATTTTTGATTGTTCAGACTGATAAACAAGAAACTTACCGGCTTTAGATACATCATTATCTTCAAACGCTACCGTCCATTTGAAATCATACTTTTCACCATTCCATGAAAATACCCCTTCAACTTGGTAAATGTTTTCGTATAGATCACTTGTATTTGTGTCTTTACGATTATTCAATTTTGTTGCAGTAATTTCATCTTCATCTACTTTTACACCGTCAATGTTATCTGTAGCTTCAATAAAAGCTTCTGAACGTACCGCTAAATTAATCAATAAATTTTCGTTTGTGATTTCGCCAGTCGTTTCCTTATAATTTTTCGTTTCATCACTATTCGTTTCTTCATTTCCACATGCTACAAGCAAGAATGTTAATCCAATTAAATAAAGTAATTTCTTCAATGTATTTCCTCCTAGTTTTAAATACCAATAGTTTACCATAATTAAACGGCTTCCCCAACTTCTCTAAGAATCTCTAAAAACAGCGGTGACAATTGAATTAAGACATAACCCAGGCCGGCATTCATAATCATGTTCCAAGCTCTCTCGCTATTACCAAACATGAAGAAGAAACAGGCACCAATCATAATTACACTTGCAATAGGGAATGAAATAGCTACCATAATTTGAACCATCGGATCTAAAATTGTCGCAAGAGTTTCTAATGATTTATCTGCAATAAATCCTGTTGGCTGTGGAATGGCATTAGCTACTATAGGCGTATATACATCTGTCAGTGTGGAAGGCTCCGGGAATGGCGCTTGCTGCAGAACGTTTATCGGTTCAGTAATTGGCGTTGTTGCAACGACTTCGCTTACCTTATTAGCACTTTGATACATTGCATATCCAGCAGCACCTAATACCGGAATCGATGCCATGACGACAACATCCTTTTTAGTAGCATAACCTTGTTCGGCTCTCATTGCTTCCAAATCCTCAAATCTCTCCGAATAATCCGTAAACTCACTTGCAGGAACAACCTTAGTTTTATTCTTATTAAAGAACATTTAATTTCCTCCTCTTATTGGATGTCTTTAATCGTGAACACCTTGAAATTCATTCCATTACATGCGCTCTCTAACTGCTTTCTGCGATGTTCTGTAGTCGTTAACCATACAAGTGTAGGGAAATAGCCGAATTGCTTTACAAGGCTATCTGATAGCTCTTTATAACGGTTAATTTTTGCGCGATTTTCTTTCATGCTTTGTAAATTATCCACTTCTAAAAAGTGATAAAATCCATTTCGAGTGAATACCGCATCTGCCACAACTGATGTTTTTTCATCGGAAATTTTAACTTCATTTTTCCAATCCTTTGGAGATTTGAAATGTAGCCATATTTCATTGCGCATAACAACGTGCTGCACGTGGCCGCCTTTTTTACGGATCTTCTCACAATCCACATATTCACGGCCTTCTCTGGATAAATAATAAATTGATTGATAGCCATCGCGAACACATGTTAAATAATTTGATAAATTGCGTAAAACGTAATTGGTATTTCGTACAGTTCCCAATTTAAAGTAAGAATTAAGTTGATCGCGAGTGAGAAAATCAAACTTCTTCAAAAGTAACAGTAGTTGTTCGTCTCGTTGACTCAACTGTTGGACTTTCAAATATATCCTCCTTCTTAACAATGTGAGGGACAATCGTTTCATGGATAATATCAGAAGTAATTAATGGCGTTTGTAAAATTTCGCGTTTATCGGCTGTTTGATAAATAGCTCTACCTCTAACCTGTGGAAGAAGTTCGGCTCCAGATTCATCTAATACTACCCTCGAAGCCGTTGCCGATTGTACCCGAAACGATAGTTTAGCATCGCTGTTTTGCTTTACTTGTCGAGGTATTACATCGCCAGTAGGGTATTGAGTAGCAACGATTAAACGGAAGCCTAAACCGGCACCAAGTCGGGCAATTTGAGACATAATCGTTTGGCATTCTTGTTTTAATCGTTTTTCGCTTGATGTTACAGCTTCTTGGGGATTCAATTCACCGACTTCATCTATAATCACAAAATATCTTTCATTAATATTCGCATCCTGTACATTCTTTTTACCTTTCCTTTTAACGAGCTGCTGTATTTCCCTCATTTTCAAATATGCCGTTTGTAATGTGCGGAGGGCTTCTTCCGGCTCGTATGCGATGGATAACGTCTGTTTAATCGATTCATAATCACAAAGCTCGATACCGCCTTTCAAATCGATGTGGAAGAAACGAACATGCTCTGGGTTGCTTTGCAATAGGCTTACAATTAATGAATTAAGAAAGTTACTTTTACCATATCGAGTAGCACCGCCAAGCACTAAATGCGGTATGCGTTCAAAATCATGAAAGCGAAATGCGTTTTTATCTCGTGTTAACCCTACAGGTACTTTCCAATCAATGCCCGGTGTGTAAGTGACTTGCTGGGGAAGTGGTTTGTCATACACTCGAATAATCAACAGCCCATCAAAATCTAATTCAATTTCCTTCCGTTCAGTCAGTTTAGCCTTCCACAATTCTTTTAGTTGGTGTGTAATATTTGAATCAAATTGTAAGCTTTTCAAATCAGCAAATGAAATCCGCTTTCTTCTATTATTAATGCCATCCTCCAGTGTTCGGAATTTAGCTACATAATCATCAAATGAACGGCCTAAAGGAATCCGATATTTGTATTCCCATCCCCATTCATGTTTCTTTTTACGGATCAATTGAGTTGTTAAAGTGTTTTTACCGTCCTTCACATTTAAACCGCTCAATGAAATGATGCGTTGGATTTTTCCACTTTCATTTGTTGCCATGCCTTGCTTTTTGAAAAACGCAGTTGCGGCAATTCCACCAAAAAACGAGGTAGTTAAAATTTCAAAAATCATTTAACCTCTCCTTCCTTCAACTTTGTACGCCACGGGTTCTCTTACATAGTAAGAGTTGCAGCAATCGAGAAAATTTAAAATATCGCTAAACATTAGATATAAAAGGAATTTGCCATTTCCAAGTAGAATGAATGGGGTAGAGATTGAAAATGAAATCGATTAGGAAAGCTATCTGGTAATAGGATATTACGCTCATTGTAAAAATATATCTTGTCCGATAAAAAAATTTTACGCTCATTGTAACGGAGGGGGATTTTAATGGCCCGTGAAATTGAAATAAAGCTTCAACAATTATTGTTGGATCACAAAATGACTTATAAAGAATTATCGAAAATCACCGGATTATCCACTAGAGCAATATCGGAAATGGTGAATAACAAACAGGAAAGAATATTGAAAGAGGCCATTATTAAAATTGCTGACACTTTTGAAATCGATGATATTAGGGAAATCATTGATTTTAAGAAATAAAAAAACCACTCCATAAAGGAATGATTTCGTCCAAAAATCCACCATAGTGCCACCGTAATAGCTAAATACGGGTGGATATGTTTTAATATAAATAAATACAGTTAACATTTCCCATCAACCAAAAACATAAGTATGCCAATGGCTGATTGAATATAACCGATTACAATAGGTTACAGTAAAATATTTGTACTCCTCAAGAAGCATTTATGGCTGTACTGAAAATGGATGATAGTAAATAGT
>NZ_JBBOWV010000003.1 GCF_038007305.1 Solibacillus sp. FSL W7-1436 | reverse complement strand
GTAAGCCCGTAATCAAACAACGCATATAAAACATCAGGCACCTCCGGTACGATAAATGTATCAACCAAAGGAGGTGCCATTTATGTCTAAAAACAAATTAACCATTGTTCCCGTCAAACTCGATCCTCTTCCAGTTGAAACTTCTTCGAATCATTCTCTTCAATACACTGCTGAGCCAAGTTGTGTAATTAAAACCGCTGTGGCTGAAATTTCCTTCTTCAATGGCGTAGATGAGCGCATTATCCAAACCATTATGAAGGAGCTGAAGGGATGAAACAGGATTTTACGAGCGTGCAAAACATCTACATCATCTGCGGTAAGACAGACATGCGTAAAGGTATTGATGGTCTCGCAACGCTCATTCAAGATTCTTTCGAATTGGATCCGTATAGTGATTCTATCTTTCTGTTTTCTGGATGGAGCAAGGATCGGTATAAATGTTTGTATTTCGATGGAGATGGCTTCGCCATGCTTTATAAACGATTAGATAATGGGAAATTACAATGGCCAAAAGATGAAAATGAGGTACGCAAACTTTCGCAACAAGAGCTGCGTTGGTTGTTGGAAGGATTATCTCTACAACAGCCGAAGGCAATTGCAAAATCTGTAAAAGGTATCTTTTAATCATCATATATTAAATGGTATAATCATCCACATATAACTTGAACGGAAAAGTGGTGAACGATTTGACGCTTGTTAAACAGAAGCAAGAAGAACAAAACGAACGTATTATACGATTACTTGAAGAACAGTTAGCTCAGTCAAATCGACAAATAGAAGCGTTGACGGAACAAGTTCGTCAATTAACGAAAGCCTTATACGGCTCTAAGTCAGAGAAATCCAAATATCAAGCACCAGACGGACAGGGCTCTTTATTTGAAGAAGATCCGTCTTTTAACGAACCTGAGCAGACAGAAGAACAAAGCACGGAAACGGTTAGTTATACCGTTACTCGTAAAAAGACAAATAAAAAACGAAATGATTCGTTTCGTGAGGATATTGAAGTTGAGGAAATTCATCATCATCCAGCTAATTTAGCTTGTGATTGTTGTCTCGGTGAAATGGTAGAATTCAGTTCAACGATGGTACGTGAAGAAGCGAAATTTATTCCAGCTACGTTGAAACGTGTACAACATTTTGAACATGCTTATGAGTGCAAAGCGTGTAAAAAAGATGCCCTACAAAAAGCACAAATCAAACGTGGTAAAGCACCACAAGGCGCTATCCAAAGAAGCATTGCCGGACCCACTGTTTTAGCAAAACTTATCTATGATAAGTTTATCCAGTACTTGCCTCTTTACCGTCAGGTAAATGAATGGGAGCGACATGGCCTACATACCAACGATAAGAATTTATCCAATTGGGTAATACGCGTAGCAGAAGATTGGCTTCAACCGCTTTATGTTTTGATGAAGCAACTATTGACGGCGAAATCTGTGCTGCATGTGGATGAAACGTATGCACAAATACTCAAACGTTCAGATGGGAAATCCGCTCAATCGAACGCCTATAACTGGGTATGTCGTAGTGTACAAAGTGAAGGTCCTATTATCGTTTTATTTAAGAGCGCTCTCTCACGAGGGCGAGCTATATTAGAAAATTTAATTGCAGGGTTCAAAGGGACTGTGATTTGTGATGGCTATTCGGCTTATGGTCAATTGCCTAATGTTCAGTTCGCTAACTGTTGGGCGCACGTACGACGTTATTGGCTGAAAGCTGATAGTAAAAACGGGCGAATAGGTGTTGAATATTGCGATCGTTTATTTCACATCGAGCGTAAAATCAAACACCTTTTACCGGAAGAACGTGTGCGAGTTCGTCAACAAGAAGCAAAGCCCATCGTAGCTGAATTTTTCGATTGGATTGACCGTTCTCCTTTCTTTGGTAAAAACGCAATTGCGAAAGCAGCGGACTACACATTGAGCCGAGCAGATGAGTTAAAAGTCTTTCTTGATAACGGTCACATCGCAATTGACAATAATCCCGCTGAAAATGCGATTCGTCCAAATGTTATTGGCCGTAAAAATTGGCTTTTCTCTGTGAGCGAAGCGGGTGCCAATGCGAATGCCATCTGTTTAAGCTTGGCTGAAACGGCCAAAGCAAACGGGATTGATTTTTATCAGTATCTGGTGAAGCTGATGACGGAATTACCAAATTTACCATTTCATCAGCAACCTGAGATTTTACATAACTACATGCCTTGGTCAGAAAATATTCAAGCCACATGTGCAAAATAGCCAACTATCTGAAAAAAATTTAGGATAGTTGGCCATTTGTCGTGCGTACCGTAAAGGTGCGCTATTTTTTATATTTCGGGCTTACGTTAAAGATTCTTTGTTGATGTTTTAAACGATGACTTTCATTGTTCATATGAATGACCTCGACTCTGTGTAACAGGCGGTCTAAAATAGCAGTCATCATCCCTTGGTTATCTACTAACTCTGTCCATTCTTCTGGACTTCGATTTGATGTCAATATTAGCGAACTTTGTTCGTATAGCTGATGTACGAGTTGAAAGAATAAAGTGGCTTCCCGTTGATCTAAAGCCATATACATCACATCATCGATAATAATTAAATCTGACGCTCTCAAACGTTTTAATTGGATTTGTGAGCGATGTGTAAATTCCTCAGTTTTCAATAACTGAATTAATTCTCCCATTGTTATGAAATAGACTTGAAAGCCTTTTTGAATGGCTTCAATGCCTAAGCCTACGGCCAATAACGTTTTCCCTGCACCAGGTGGTCCCAAAAGAATTAAATTGTAACTTTGCTCTAACCATTGGAACTCTTGCAGCTGTTTCATTTGGCGCTCTGTAATCGCTGTTTGCTCCTCTAACTGAAACATATGCAACGGCTTATGGTATGGGAAACGTGCCCACGATAAACGCTTTTCGATACTCTTTTCTTCTCGTCTTTTAAGCTCTAATGTTGTTAGTTCATCAATGAATTCTAAATACGTCCACGATACTTGCTCTGCTTGGCGGAGAAGCTCTGGGAGCCCCTCAGCCGTTTCTGCTAAACGTAATTGCTTAAATGCCTGTTGGATATCTGCCACACTTTTACTCATATTATTTGCCTCCCATACGTTGAATGTATTCTTTTAAATCTCTCGTTTGAACTGCTATTGCTAGCGATTCTTTTGATTCTTTTACAGTAGTTATTGGCTGTTCTGGTTCAATTTTTGTTCGCTTAAAATAGGCGACCACATCTCGAAACTCATTTGCGCTATATAACTTTTCTTGAATACATTTATTAATTGCTGCAGAAATCCATTCTGGGTTCTCTTTCGCAATTTTTTGGAATAACAATAATTGATCTCTACGATATCGACCGTATGTATGACAAACATCTTGAATATATTGCTCGGCTCCTTTAAATGGAAATAAAGTGAGCACATTACGTTGTAACTCATCGAGCGACTTAGAGCGATCACGTCCATGATTTATATTTTTTATTAGTTTGCCTTTTTCTAAACTAATGGTATGTTCCGCAAGAATTTCGCCAGTATGCGGTACTAATATTTTTAATTTCTGCCCTTGGGGCACTATTTGTATGACTGGATAGTTCGTATATGTTCCCAGTGGAACGGAATATCGATTAGATGCGTACCGAACTGTGTTGTCCTTGTTGACATTCCTTGTTATAATTTCTATATGGTTGCTTTCTAATTTAGGAAGCGGTGTAGAGACTTTTCTTAAGTGTTGCTTTTCCAGGAGAAACACTTCGAAAGGTCTCTTTTTTGTTGTATTGTGCACTTTATAATTCCCTGTACGTTCTAACCATTTTAAAGACCTATCGTTCCAGTCCTCAAGTGTTGTATAAATTCGATTTTTAGCGAAATTATATTTTACGTATTTTACAACACTCTCTATTTTGCCTTTCGATTCGGGATCTGCTTTGCGGCACAGATAGATTTTAAATTTCCGGTCTTTTACGTATTGTTGAAACTCCTGAGTTAAAATAAGATCCCCAGCGTTTTCACTTACCGCAATTAAATTATCTTGATCGTAAACAATTTCATCCGTTATACCGCCATAAAACTGAAAAGCTTTTTCATGACAGTCTATTGTATCTCTTGTTGTAAAAGGTCGATCTAACCACACAGTGAATTTATGCCGGGAGTGTGCTAACACAAAGGCTACGAAATATAATTTCACTTCTTTACCAACCGTTGTTTTTTGAATGGTTTGTCCCCAATCTACTTGTAATTGCTTCCCTGGAGGCAGTTCAATAACGGCTTCGTATTCTCGAGGTTCATCTACTTTTTCAATTTGATAAATTTCACGAATTTCATTTACATAACGCCTAACCGTACTTTCTCCTACATCAATCGTTGGGAATTTTTCTTGTAGCCAATCTAAAACTTGCGCTCCCGTTAAGCTAGGAAACTCAAGTAACCAACCTACAATCCAATCTTGGTATTCATCCAGCTTCTTTTTGCGTCCGGTCTGACTAAATTCATTTATTGCATCTTCAAATGACATACCTAAATATTTATACACGGTGTTACGTGATATTTTTAGTCGTTTTGCGATTTGTGCAACCTTTAATCGACGATTGCGTAATTGATGAATTTCGATATGTAACACAAGCTTCTCCTCCATTGGTACAACCTCCTAATAAACTGATATTTTCAGTTTACAGGAAACTATTAAATTGGTGAAAAAGTGTTCAATTGAAATGAGCAAAAACTGTTAAGTTTATTTTAGCGGTTACATTCTCAGCAATCGATGGGGTATTCAGCGGTTCTAATCCTTAGTCGCTTTTAAAAATTATTAATTTTACGTAACCCCTAGGTATGTATGAATCCGAAAGTATGTTTTCAATGAAGTACCTTCACCACTTGAAAAGGTCAAGTCAGATTGATAAAATTTATTTTATCAATCACAATAAGTTACTTTTGTTATTTTATGAACTGCTCTTGCAGTTTTCCGAATAACATTTAAAGATACTATTGGCTGCTCTTGCAGCCTGTGGTAGCTTTTTTATTTTATTGTAATCTCCACAATTCACCTGTAGCTCACGGGCGCATTTCTCGAAAAAGAAATTCAGCAATAAGACCAGATTTTAGGTGCTTGTTTTTTTATTATTAATCATATTCTCTCCTCAGTTTTGTATCTCTCCATTATCAATAACAAAACCTTTACCTTGAATTCGAATTTAATTGGCCAATAATATGATAATTCCATTCATAAGTTTTCTTCCAATGCCCACATCAACAAGAAAGCATGTAACTGCGTCCTAGACTTAGTTACAGCAGCTAAGTCAGCAGTCTTAACTCTGCCTAAATTTAATTCAGTAGTGTTGCTATTGCATTCCACTTGCGAATATTCCAAATAGCCCTAGGATGCTTCTTCCCCTTAGCAAGCGAGCTCTAGGCCGTACATATAAATATTTGAATGAGTAAAAAATAAAAATGTAACATCTAACTTAAGAAATTCCTTTAGTTTGTTGGTTACCATAGGTACAGTATTGCATCGGGCTCATGCCTTAATTCAACTAACCCCACTTATTTGCTGAGCCTACGTACTGGATATATCAGTTACATCAGTTATGTCCGTTATACTTAATATGTCTTAATTTATAGAACGTTTTACAAAGGAATGTCCTAAGTTTTTACGAATTGTATGTACTAAAGGGGTGATGAGTTATGTCTGATACATCGAATATAAATTTTATATCGGATATATCTGATACAACAATTGATGGGGAACTTATTTATGACACGGTTACTGTAAGTAAAATGCTGGGAGTCCAGGAAATTAGAGCCCAATTCTAAGGTCATCTTCGTCAACCCAGCTTGTTTTTTTATAATTTTCCCTACAGTTGCACTTCCTGTGAATGATATTTTTTTTATTAAAGGATCTGTAGTTAATGCATGACTAAGCTCTCGCCCATCACCAGTAATTACTTGCAAAGCACCTGGTGGTAAACCAGCCTCTTCAAATAATTTTGCAATAAACAATGCACTTAAAGGGGTTTGCTCTGCTGGTTTAAGTACAATTGTATTACCTGCAGCGATAGCTGGTCCCAATTTATGTGCTACTAAATTAAATGGACTAATTGCAACTCCCACACCTAATGGTTCTCGCCAAGTGAATCCGATATGCTGTTCTCCCCCTGGTGCAGCATCCATTGGAATAGTTTCGCCATATATACGTTTAGCTTCTTCTGCTGCAAATTGGTAAGTAGCAATAGTTCTATCTATTTCAGTTCTAGCTGTTTTAATGGGTTTTGCAGCCTCTAATGCAATAATACTCGCTGCCTCTTCTTTCCTCTCCTTTAATAAAGCAACTACGTTATAAAGAATCTCAGCTCTTTTATAAGAAGGCATGTCCTTTATTTCTTTAAAAGCATTATGAGCTCCTATCAAAGCTGCTTTTACATCAGATTCATTTGCTAGCGCTACCTCAGCGATTTTTCCTCGAGTATATGGGGAATATAAATCATACGTTCTCTTTGCTGATACCCATTCCCCATTTAAATACAATTTTGTTTTTTCCATTATTATCCTCCCTAGCTATTCACATGCAATTATCGTGCCAAATAATTGCTTCCTTAAGAACTCTCCCTATATTCAACTAATTTTATAAAATTGAACTAAATATGATTTGAGTAACATTGGAATTGAAATGCCCCCCATTTGAAAAACAGATTTTATTTTTAATCTATCTACCTAATGGGGACCATATCATTTAACAACATACATGGCTTTTCTATAAAGTTATTCATTTACATTTTTTGAATTTTCATGAAATGCTCATACCGTTGCAAGAATGCCGAGATCTCTTGCTGCAAATGATGTAAAGATTTAGATCGTTCATAAATTCCTATTTCAACAAATCTTCTGCTCACATTTCCCATACCTTTAGCCTGTCATTAAACCATAGCAACTTACCTTTTAATGGAATATTCATTTATGTTCCTCCCAAATCATTTTGAATGCAGAAATTGATTTTAACCGTTGTATGGGATCACCGAACATATTCTCTAAATTAGCGGTACCATATCTATCAAACAGTAAATTAAATACAAACTCTACTTCAAGAGAGGTTTGTAAGCGAATATCTAGGCGTGGTGGTATCCCCAACACTTCCTTTATCAATTGTGTATTGTCTATACCTTCATAGGTGACGAGTAATTCAATTGGACTCACTTCAGTCATCAGTAAAGATTCATTTGCCTTAGCGAATATACTATTGGCTATGCGTAAATGGATATATGTGTGTACACTACCGATTTCTCCAGCACAGTATACAACCGTTTTAACAGTGCCACGGTGCTCAAAAAATTGATCTGCGCGAAAAATAAAGTTTTCGGGGAATAAAAATTCATCCTTTTTTTCAAGTAACATTTCAGATAATCCAATTGAATTGGAGCGTAAGGCTTTCGCTTGCTTATTATTGAGACGTTCTAAGAGTTCTGCCTTCAAGATAATCGATAGCGTTTGCTCATATTGGTAGGGATACATACCAAGGCATAATTTTTCAACAATTGTATATAAATCTGCTTCATCAACGACATAAATTGGAATATCCCGTATTTGTTTATAGATGGTTTCATGCGCTGCTTTCATAGACTGGATACGGCGTATGCTACTTTTTCCTGTATTGCTCGAGCTCTTTAAATAAATAATCGCTAATCGGTACCCTTTCTGTTTTAGTAATTCCAACTTGCCAGCATATATTTTAGACTTTTCTGTAATGCGGCCGACAGGTTCAGTGCCCGTATCATACTCAATACACATCAGTAAATTTTCATGCTGCAAAATATAATCGGGGATTACCCAACCATTCAAATTAGCACGTTCACGTATGAGTTCATGATGACTGCCTCGCTCATAGCGAATATTAAACGGTTGTTCACGCAAAGCATTAGCGCTGTGAGCCTCTATAATGGCATTGGTACAGCTTTCATTGTGCGCATTGGGTATTTTCCAATCTTTAGGCGAGTAAGCACCCATAGGAAAAGGATGATATTTCCTTAAAATTTCGTAGCCTACTTCCCCAATGTAATAATAGTATTTCCGATAACGAATACTCTTTGTGTCAGATTGCTTACGTTTAAGAATTTTATATTCTACTAATTTAGCGAGTCGATTCGTGATGCTATTTGCCCTCATCGAACTCCTTTCTATTTTGAACAGAATATGAACCCTACTTGCTTCTACCATGCGATGAAGATAAATCTGTTGTAAGATGGTGAACTCGTATTCCGAAAGGTACAAGCCCTTTGCATTATTTGGGATTGGTTCTGCATGAGAAAATGTGTAGCTTTTCCCATCAATAAACAGTAATGGTGCTGTCACTATAAATGTTTCCTCCTTTTCAAACGGATTAAATAAACAAAAAACCCCGAAACAGGTTTCCACTTAGCGAATAACTAAGCGGAAATCAGTTTCGGGGTAGTCCCGTTTTTACATAATTTACAAAAGTAAATTTGAATTAATCATAATATAACATAAGTAGAATAGATTGGCTAATTGTTTAATAGAAAATCTAAGTGTTTCAAGTATAAAGCAGTGTGTAAAAGGGGGATATTTTTGTTCAATTTAATAAGGAATTATTAAGGTGAAAACCCAGGTGATTACCCAAAATTAGGTACTTCTTTTTAGGGTATATTGTAAGCATGTAGAAATGGCTTAAAGGCTTGTTATTTTAAAGGTTTAAATTAATGTGCCGCCACATATACCTTCAAATCATAGGCCTATGTGTAATAAAATTAGGTAAATAAATGTTTGGTTTTCGCAAGAATTTAGAGTAGGCATTGGAACGTGCCAACGAACCTACTAATGAAAAATCAAGATAATTTTATGGGTGGGATTTCAATTTTGATAAGGGGAGTTTTTATTATATTAAAATGGTATTTTTGTATTTAAAGGAAAGGAATTATTTGTTAAATTGCTAACAATACCATTTCATCAATTTGTATCGAAAAAAGCTAGCTTACTTATTTCTAAAATATTTAGAAATAAACTAGTTTACAACTAACTTAGAAAACAGTTTTTTGTAGCTTTGAAATAAAGTTTGAACAAAATACTCCTTAATTCCTTATTTTATAACAAATAAAAAAGAATCCATTTGAAAAAGTATTGTTCAAAACGGATTCTCCCTTAATAGTTATAAGTTAGTTTTTTATAAAAAAGTATAATTATTTTCTTCTTGTGTTACTCAACAATCGCGCCCATTTAATTGAATAAGACTTCAAAGGATTTATTGGTAATTTATTTAAAGGGCTTATGGTTTAAGTGGAGTAAGAGGGTAGTGGCCCCCAAAAGTTAGGCGCGATTATTTCAGGTAACCTGTGAGGCATGAGTTCGATATTGTATCGGACTCATGCTTTTTAATTCAACGAAACGCACTTATTCACTGAGCTTACGTGCTGATTATATTATTTACATCAGTTATACCTGATATATCTGATATGTCTTATTTTGTAGAACGATTTATAAAGGAATGTAGTGAGTTTTTACGAATTGTATGTATTAGAGGGGGTGATATGTTATGTCTGATACATCGAATATAAATTTTATATCGGATATATCTGATAAAACAATTGGTGGGGAACTTATTTATGACACTGTTACGGTAAGTAAAATGCTGGGTGTCCAGGAAAGTACGCTGAGGAAATATTGTGCATTAATGCAAAAGCAGCAATATGAATTTAATAAAAATTCAGTAGGGCATCGTGTCTTTTATCCAAAAGATGTAGAGGTAATAAAGGAAATTGTAACGCTTAAAAATTCAGGATCGTTAACTTTGAGTCAAGCGGTGAAAGCCATATTAGAATCTGACATAGACGATATAACAGATGCAGCACCTATAGCAAACCCTGATTACAGTAAGTTATTAGAAGTGTTTGAGACATTTAAAAATAATCAAATGCAGTTCAATCAAAAACTGTTGGAACAATTAGAAAAGCAGCAAAACTATATTGAAAATAGTATTGATGAAAGAGATAAGAAGTTGATGTTGGCTTTAAAAGAATCAATGGAAACAAGAAGACAATTAGCTGCAGAGGAAGAGAAGAAAAAATCCTGGTGGAAATTTTGGCGGGAAACCTAATTGCGATTTGGGGGCAAGAAGCCTGTTAAATCGAATACAACGATATAACATCTATATCTGAAATATCAGTAGATATAGATGTTATATCATCGTTTGTATAATTTAAACTAAAGCATAAGCTAATTATTGCATGTCATCTTTTGATGTATTTACATTTCCTGTTTTAGTAAGCCAAAGAAGTTTTCCATTGCCGCCTTGTCTGCACACGTTGCTTTGAGAGACATGCGTTGAATAATTATACTGATTTATTTAATACAGTTTCTAATATCTCCCGCAAGCAACTTGGTTCCGGCCACTCCCTTAACAAATTTTAAGTCTCCAGTTGCAGACCAATCAATCTCCCCTAAATTAACTAGTTTATTAGCAATCCTAACCGAATCTGGTTGCTGTGACTTCGCTAAATAATTTTCATTAATTAGTTCGTTTCCTACAATCGCTAATGCATTTAAACATGTTATATGTGTTAATCGATAGTTTTGATAATCCTCCCATTCATCTGGTAGCAATTCTTTGATTAAATTAAAATAGAACATTGTTAAGTTTAATATCTTTTCTTTTGGCAATTTTGCTAAATCAGATTTCTTTGTAAGTAAATTAACGATGTGATAAAGGTTCTGTAATGTAATATGTTTCTCACGTGTGCGCTTACCAATCAATGTTCCTTTACTAAAAAATGGACTTTCTGGTTTTAATATTAAATTTGTTGCGACCCAACTTAAGTCATCATTATCACGATTTAAATAACGACTGAGTGAAGTCCCTATCCCTTTCGCTTTTGTATTAATTACATCAAAAAGTTTGATTTCCTCATCTTCATCTAAATAATGAAACGCCAAAAAAGGCACACTTAGAGTGCTACCTGTTTCCTCGATGTACTCTTTTATTCCTCCTAAACGATGCTGGCCATCCATTAAGGTTGCTTTTTTACGACAAATTAAACGACCATAATTTGGACGTTGACGGTCATATGCATGAAATTCCCAATTACCTGCAGCATTTAATAAAATAGGTGTATATAAAGAGTCTTCCCCTTGTGATAAATAATCCGCAAAATTTGTGCAACGTTTTTTATTGATTGGACGTTGATAGCCTTTTCCTGATGGATCATTAAATAATTTAGAATATGAAAAATTCACGGCTACTTGGGATGATACGGCCCCTTGATAAATAACCCTTCCCCTCATCTTCGACTGCACCACATTTTCTAGAACTACACTTGTACTTAAATTATTACTCATTTAAAATTTCACTCCTTATAAAATCACACTTCATTTTATTACTTATAAGTTATAAAATCAAATAATTATTATTTTTAAGTATCTGTTTGTATTTTAAATACTCACCTAGGCTTAAGTTGAGGTGATTCAATGAGCGATCTAATGAAGGTATTAGGACAAAATATTCAATACATAAGAAAATTAAGAGGCCTTACACAAGAAGAACTCGCTGAAAAATGCGAGATGCAAACTTCTTATTTGGCTGGGGTAGAAAGAGCCAGTAGAAACATAACTATTCAAACCTTAGAAAAAATTACTACTGGATTAGAGGTATTACCTGAGGATTTATTTGATTTAACTCAATTCCTAGAAAAACAAGAACCTGCAAAACAAACACTATTAAACAAATTAGAATATAGATTAGCGAATTGTAGTGAAAAGGAACTGAAATTAATTACTAAAATAGTGGCGGATATACAGGAGGCTTTTAACGAAGAAGATTAGAAAACTTCTAATGATACGATAAAAATAAGGTTTACAATAATATAAAAGCTCTTTTTTTTCGTTACACTTCCTTTGGAATATATGGAATTATAGTAAGATGTTTTAATTGTTATAGTTCCATTTAAAAATATCGTCTTCCGTAACTGCTTTAAAAAGATGATCTTTGAAATGTTACATTAAAAACCAACTAAACTTAAATGCGTAAACTGCAGAAAATATCCGAGTAAGTGAACGTCTATTTTTTTTAAAGTATTTATTATCTAAATAACTGTACTGTTTTCGAAAAAATTACAAAATGTCCCTTCTAAAAATCGCTGCTTTTCTCATTAAGGTTGTTTAATAATGTTTACTTAATTCATCAATTCCTTTCACTCATTTGTCTTTCTTCAGTTTCATAATAGTTTGGACAAGGTGCTCATCTACACCATTGAAAAAGAAAATTTCAACCGCAGCGATTTTTATAACACAACTTGGTGTAGATTATAAATAAAGATGTACCGGAATTTCCTATTTCTAAAAGGGGATTTCGGTTTTTCTTTTGGATTAAGAACCTGTAAAGTGAAAATAAAGTTCTTCAATTAAAGGGCCATTTAATTGAAGAACTTTTTTAGAAGGTAGCGTCAGAAATGATGGGTTTACAACGATAAGAAATATACACAATTTTATGCAAGCTGAATAACACGCCAGTAAGTGCAAACACCGCTGCATCAACCGCTTATTACTTTGTATAAAATACCGCATAAACAATGTTCACAAGAAAAAGCACGAAACGCTGTTAAATCAACGTTCGTGCCTTATTAAAGTGTCCCAAAACTGAACTGCACCCCATTTGTTAGACACAATACTAACGAATGAGGTGTTTTTTTCATGGCTAAAATGAGTGCCGAACAAAAATTAGCAGTGGTTGAACGCTATTTAACGAGCAGGCAAAGCTCCAGAGTCGTCGCTGCGGAGTTTGGAATTTCACATCGTTATTTACTAACGTTGACGAAACAATATCAAAAGAACGGTGTAGAAGCGTTCGTCAGAAGATATACAAATTATTCAAAAGCGTTTAAACTAGACGTACTTAACTATATGACTGAACATGGTACGTCCTTCTATGAAACGGCAGCGATTTTCAATATTGGCGCCGGTTCATGCATACGGAATTGGCAAAAACAATTCGAAACATTAGGAGAGGATGCCCTTCAGCCAAAGAAAAAGGGGCGTCCATCTATGAAAAAACAAGGAACGAAATCATTTAAAAAGAATTTAGTAGAAGGCTCTACAGAAGCACTTCAAGCACGTATCCAACAGTTAGAAATGGAAAATGCCTATTTAAAAAAGTTGAATGCCTTAGTTCAAGCCAAGGAAGCATCACCACGAAAGACAAAGTAAAAGTCATTTGTGAATTAAGGGAGATTTATTCGGTGAAAGCACTTGTAGCGTACGCAGAAATTCCACGCAGTACGTTTTATCAAATCGCAAAGAAATTAGATTTGCCTGATCCAGACACGAAATTAAAAGACGATATTCAAGCCATTTATAAGGAACATGATGGTCGTTATGGCTACCGTCGTATTCGGGATGAGCTGGCGAATCGTGGGCAAAAAGTGAACCACAAAAAGGTACAGCGCCTCATGAAAGAACTCGGCCTAAAATGTATTGTCCGGATGAAAAAATATAAATCGTATAAAGGCTCAGTGGGGAAAATTGCCCCAAATATTTTAGACCGCCAATTTACAGCGGAAGCACCAAATGAAAAATGGACAACGGATATTTCAGAGATTAAATTATTTAGCGAAAAGCTGTATTTATCGCCAGTTTTAGATATGTTTAATGGTGAAATTATTACTTATACAATCGGCTCTAGACCTACTTTCTCTCTTGTTTCAGACATGTTAGATAAAGCATTAGAGCGTTTGCCAGAAGACCACCAGCTACTCATGCATTCCGATCAAGGCTGGCATTATCAAATGAAGCAATATCGCCATGCGCTCCAATCAAGAGGCATTGTGCAAAGCATGTCACGAAAAGGCAACTGTTACGACAACTCGGTGATGGAGAATTTCTTTGGCATCATGAAATCAGAATTCCTTTACTTAAAAGAATTTGAAAGTATTGAGCACTTTAAAGAAGAGCTCGAAAAATATATTCATTATTACAACACGAAACGTCTAAAGGCCAAATTTAAAATGAGTCCGGTACAATACCGAACTCATTTTACCCAAGCTGCCTAAGCGAAATAACCGTGTCTAACTTTTGGGGGTCACTTCAAACTTTGATTTGGGAACGTTATTTAGATTTGTTTTGTATACGTTATAAATACTTGTTTCACTAAAGCGTTAGTTAAATAAGGATTTTTAGAAATCAATCGAATTTGCTATTTGGACGAGTATTTCAGGTGTTACTTCATCGGAAACATCTTCATCAACACTAAACACATATTGCCAATGAACTGTTTCGAATATCAACAATTTAAAACCAGGGAATAATTCTCCCGTATATATTGCATTATTCCCATTTTTTAATTGAATCTCTTTAGATTTATACTTTTCAAACGAGATTTTATGTTGAATAGATCGCACATCAATCTTAAAGTGATTATTAGGAAAA
This sequence comes from Solibacillus sp. FSL W7-1436, assembly GCF_038007305.1. Classification (NCBI taxonomy): domain Bacteria; kingdom Bacillati; phylum Bacillota; class Bacilli; order Caryophanales; family Caryophanaceae; genus Solibacillus; species Solibacillus sp. FSL W7-1436. The sequence continues at coordinate 36,089 of NZ_JBBOWV010000003.1, read as the reverse complement.
TGTTCACTTATAAATGTAACCTCAAGAGTGTCATTTGCTTCGCCATCTAAATCACTAAACCTGCCCCAGTAATGCGTAAAGCTAATTGGTGGTACTCTTATTGGTAACATAGGCTCTTGATTAAAATGTTGTTCAAAATCGTCGACTGCAACATCTACCGATTTGTACCCTATTTCAGGATATATTTCCTCAAAAGGTGGAGGAATATCGTTTGTATTTCCAGAAACATGTCTATCGTTTATTCCCAAAATTAAGAAACCTAATAAATATAAGAAAAGAGGAAAAATTTTTTTCAACTTCATCACCCTAAATTTTATTTAAGTTTATTTTGTCCAGTTTATTTACAACAATTCTTATTCCGACCTTATAGTTCCCAAATCGAGGTTTGGGGATTTACTGTTTATAAGCGTCAAAATAACCCCTTATTCAATTGAATAAAGGGTGTTGGCTCCCAAAGTGGTGTTTGGGAATTTTCTTGTACTTAACTTTGTGAACATATTGATTTAATTTAGTTATTCAACAATCTTGGCGCGTTTATGGAGTACAATTATGCGTTTTACGGGGAATGAAAAAGAGCGAGGTACAAACAGTACCTTGCTCTGTTATCCTTACTTGAAAATGTGATCTATTGTTTCGCCAACTTCTAAAAGATTTTCCTTTGAGAAGTAATTTTCAAGTTTTGTTCTTAATGTAGCGAAGTTATTTGCATTTAATAAATTAAGTTGTTCGGATGTTTCTTTATTAACGATTAGAGCAGTTTTGCTATTATCGCCATTGTGAATCTTAATTGTGATGTTCTTAAATTCATATTGGTTCATCAATTGTTCCTCCTGTTACTAAAATGGTCTTACTGTTTTATTTTTCCATAAATAGTTGAGTAATACAAGCTAGTTATGAGTAACCAACAACAGACCATTTGTATAGTGCGGACGTAAGATAGATGTTGTCTTTTAATAAAGATTGATAATTTATAATTAAGTTCGATTATTTATAATTAAGTTCGATTATTTATAATAAAGTTTGATAAAAAACCTGTAAAGATACAGGATTTTTATTTATTCCACAAATACGATCTGGGCGCGATTGTTGAGCAACACAATTAGAAAATGAACAAACTTTTTTATAAAACGGAAACTTATATATGCAAGAGAAGAATCTATTTTGATCAATCTTTCTTTCAAAATAGATTCTTCTTTTTTACCGTAAATAATGGTTTGTGAGGCATTTTTGATTGAACTTTATTACAAAGCAACACTTGGCTCAGCGGTGAATTGAAGAGAATACATCGAAGAGGAATAAGTTTGACGGAAACATTGGTTTATTTGTTTGTTAGCATAAGCATGACATCTCAATTGATTGATAGGTTTAGCAAATTGGAGGTGCCCACATTTGTGCTTTGATTATGGACTTACATATTCCTTCTAAGAATCTACTTTTTCCTCATACTTCTCCATAAATTCTTCTAATGCTTGAGCCATTAAATCAGTTCCTGAATACATCGGATACTTCTTTTTGAACTTGCCCCACCGTTCCCATAATTCTACATACACGCTAATACCAGTAGTTTTCTTCAATCCCGCAAACTGCGGTAAGAATAAGTTTTGCTTTGCCTTAACAAGATCTTGTTTATTCTTATAAAGTTCTTTCACAAAGATTAATTCATCACTTGTTAATACAAGATTTTCTGTCTCAGCAGAAAATTGTTGTTTGTTAACAATTTTATTCCTTTTAACAACACCTTGTTTTTGTTTAACATTCTGCTTTTTATTATTTTGTTTATCTAAAACAGAAACTTGTTGTAGTTTATCCCTCATTTTAAATGCTACATAATTTTTACCATCTACCGTTATACCAAGTTCATTTGCATTTTTCTTTAACAACGAATAGCTGAAATCAAATTCCTCCGATTTAAAATTATCTTCTAATCGGCCAGCCTTATCTTTTAGAGTTAACAAATGGTTGTTAAGTTTTGTTAATTGTTCGTCCAACGGTAAAACCTTAAAATCGTTCATTTTCAAAGGAAAGTCTACCACCTTTACTGTTAATATTTAACTAATAATTGTTAAATTCTATAATTAATGAGAACTATCCTTCTGCCAACTATAATATTCCTAAGATAAGTTCTTTCAACTCCAAAACAACGTACCCACAAAAAATACCTTATCTACCTAATCGCTATTCCCTAAAATAAAACTAGAGTCGTATAATATGAATACCTATTTTTCGCAATATACTCATCGAAAAGTACTAACTTAACGTATAAAGACCAAACACATACTATTATTCTTTTACAAGACTCTTACTACTGTAACTGCTAAAAAGCAAAGTTAAAAACACTTACCTTACAAATGAAATCTATTTTAATAATAATAATACTCATAATAAGCTTTTTAGCGCTAAGATTGATGTCATTGAAATATCAATCTCCAATACTGACTTCAGCTAAGGTCTAACTAGCTTACTTTCTAAATATTCAATTCCTGTAAAAATCCATATTAATTTTAAATCGCATATTTACATAGGTCTCTCTATTAAATAATCCATCCAATCACGGTCCGTAAATAATAAACCCTTAGATTACCCAGTAGCCTTGTTTTAAGGTCCTCGCCCAGCAAGCTGGCCTGTGGAACGCCTCCCGCTGTGGGCTTTGTTCCCTAGCAATATAAACAGCCTAATATTAATTAAAACAAATCAAGATCTCTTTCTATGAGGCAAAGTAAAAAATAGGAAACTAGAAATATGTATTGGCAGAGTGGAGTATTTATTTAACCAGTACCCGTTAATGATTCGCTCATGGTCAGTTGTTCATTAATTATCTGTTCAAAATGAAGCTTTCTAAGTTTCTCTAGAAGTACTTCATATCCTGCGACATGTTCCATCAAATCGATTTGTTCTTCGACCAACGCGCGGATTCCGAACGCAAAACGTGCGCCAAGATCTTTTTTCAGCCAAATGATGTACGCTATGTATAAATCAACGGTTGTCCAGCCTGTTTTTGCATTACGGCCTTTGCCGCTAGTTGTTTTCAATAGTTTTTTTGATTGCTTTAGCAGCTTGTTTAAAGAACTGTTTGCAATACCGATTTCATTGCACAGCTCTTTTTGGGTACGCCAAATAAACGGCTCAGAAACTTGTTTTTTTGCCGTAATCCACTCCGTGATGTCTGCTTCCCATTCTTCTAAATGGCTGCGTTCACGGTCTTTGCGCGCTTTTTTATGCTTGTACCAAGCCGTATGGCCAAAAGATACTTTAATATCTTTGTGATGGGGCGCGTATAGTTCTATAAGTTGTTCAACATATTCCTTTTTCGGTCCGTGGTACCGCCCGGAATATGCTGATTCAACGATTGTATTCAAGTCTTTTACTGGCAGGGGTGTGCGTAAGCGTGAGTTAAACTGATCCAGTAAATCAAATGTATAGCTTTGGTCACGCGCGTCTTGATAGCACACTAAAGCAAGCGTAAACAAATAGTTGTTACGCCCGATTTGTCCTTTTTCACCCCTTACATCCGTTGTTTGAAGCAGCTGGTGAAACCAATCTGTGTTCAATAGAGAAGGACTGTTTGTTTTTTGCGGTACTACATAAAGCTGACGTCCTCTGTCAGCATCTTTGCGCTGGGACCATGCGATTAACGTGGCCGGATCATAGATAGCATATTCGTTAAACCACTTCACATTGCGGTTATTGGGCATACGGAAAAAACCGAAGTCGTTACAGTACATATCTGCTTCGACACTCGCTAAACTGCGTTTTAAGTTTTCTGCAATGCGTTTTGCTACTTTCAAACTGCGAAACTGGTTTTTATTTGATATAAAAATCGGCGTTTTCATAGCAAAATACACCTGGTAGCCCCTCTCCGATTCTAATATGAGGGTAGGTTCGCCTATACTTTCATCAATGCATGCCAATTGAATATCGTTAAGGCTGTATTCCTTTGTATCAATATCGACTACGAATGCGTTGATTTGCTGCAGGTTTTCCTCTTCAAAGCCTTTAATTGTCTGGCGTTTGTCATCGGCATAGTAGTAGCGGCGATATACATTTGGAGTGAAGTGCGAAATTAGATTTGCCTGTTTGATGAGCGTTTCATTTGATGTGATGATATAACCTTTTACACCATTCTCAAAATGGCTTTTATTGCGTACAGCAAAAACAGCCCCCTTTTTGTGGAGCTTGTCCAGCTGCTTTGCTCTGTACTGCAAATCCAGGGGTGCATCAGAATATTTTGGATGATAAGTTAGAAGACCTTCATGCATGATTGTTTCGATGATTTTTGCTAGTGTATCTTGTTTGGTTGCATACGAAAAAATAGCCATTTGCGCAGACCTCTCCCTTGAATAATTAGGTAAGTGAACGCAAATAGCTAAAATTCGTTGATAAACCTCTGAAAGAGGTAATGAGGTTGATACATAGAGTTGAGAGCTAATAACATAATAGCTCTGATCAATCGCTTTCCTTTCAAATAGGTGGGCTCCATAGCCATCCTTAAAAAAGAAGCCTAAAAAAGAATACACAAAACCACTTTTCAATATAACAATATTGAAAATCAGGTCTAAATTTGCTATAATAAACATAATATTGAATTACTTAATTGTGTGTTACCAGCACACGATTATATTATAGCAACAAGATAAGCGATCTATTGATGACGCTACTTTATTTTGTTGTAGATTAATGACGATAGGTTAGTTATTTGCGAACACTTACTTATTTAGTTGTTAATCGTGTGAAAGTCATTCCTTGTCCGGCCAAAGACATTGGGGAATGGCTTTTTTGTTTTGTCTTTATGTTCTGTTATTTGCATTATAACTATGGGAAAACCTAGATGCAATAGGCTTTTTCGGGGTTTTTAAAGGTTTGTAGACTGGTATACCTATCTACAAGTAGATGAGTATATTTGTATACTTCTCTACTTGTAGATAGGTAGATCTGTAGACTTTTATATATGGTTTAGTTGTTGATTTACCAAGGTTTGTAGAAGCAGTGTAGACTGGTAGATTTGTATATATATATACTGGTATACTCATCTACATGTAGATGAGTATACCAGTAGACTTTTTTTATTTTAAAATTTTTTTATCAAATTCAAAAACACTTACTTTTGACGTTTAAGTAAGTGTTTTAGAAATTATAATTCTTCTTTTTTACGAAGGACATTTAAAAGGATATCGTATGTTTTCTTTTCATCTTTTAGGAGTTGATGATTAACATATTCATCAATCAGAATATCTACTAATACATCAACCGTTTCTGCCTTGCCCATTTGTACAAGTGCATTAAGTTTACTTCTAGTTATTTTTTCTACCCGGACCGTTGTCGTGCTTTGTTTTGTCTTTTTCGGTTTTTCTTCTTTTATTACTTTTAATGGTTCAGGTTCAACCGAACTCACATTTGTTTCATTTGTCTCCACATCACTAAGAGAAAACTCTTGGGCAGGGGTAATTTTAGGCCCACGATCTAATAATTTTTTCTTTTTGTTATTTAGTAAGTTGCTCAACACCAGTCACCTCCGATAACTCAGACTCCAGACGCTGTATAAATTCCCCAGCGATAATTCCATAACTTTTATGGACTTTGCGATCATGCATATCTTCATTCGTAATTCCCGTTATATCAAAACGTTTTAAACGTTCCATATTGTTTACTACGTTTTCAAATAAGTTTTCAGGTCCAAAAATTTCACGGGCATTTTCCAATGTTGCCAAATCGACAGCTGCACCGTTTTTAAGAAGAACAGGTAAAATCCCGATAATATCCAAGTTCGCACCGTATTCATCAATTAATGATTGTAAGTAACCCGTAAATACTTCGGCACCTTGCAGACTTCTTTCTTGTGTTTGCAGTACGACAACGACAAAATCCGAAGCATATAGTGCTGCATCCGTAATTACCGAAATCGTTGGTGGTACGTCAATGAAAATGAAATCATAATCCTTTTTCAATGGCTCAATTAACGAAGCGAAATATTTAACCCGTGAGCTCGTGTCTGACGGGAATTTCTTTTCAAGATATCGTGGGTACAAAGCAAAATCACTAAAGCTCGGTAATAGATACAAATTTTCTTTAACCTCTGTTACAATTTGCCCCAAATCTTCCTCTTGAATCGCTGCCATCAATGTTTTATTAAATGTTACGATTTCATCGGTAACTGAAGCTTTTGTTTTTAAGAACAATGTCGTCGCATTTGCCTGAGGATCCTGGTCACACAAAAGCACCTTGTAACCCATTTCAGATAATGCATAGGCAATCATTGTACTATTTGTTGTCTTTCCAGTACCCCCTTTGAAATTACCGAACGTTACTATGATTGCTTCTTCTCTTTTTTCCATTTCTGTTACCTCCCTTATTTTAAAAACATAATTTTAGTTAAATGTAGATTTGTAGACATGTAGATAAGTAGATTATAGCAAACATTTCATAGCAAAAGAAATAAATTATTGTTTTAGAGGGATTATTTTAGTGAGTTGGAGGGCTTTTAATTGTATATTTGTAGACGTGTCTACTTGTAGATAGGTCTATAAGTAGATTTAATGTGAGTGTATCTATTCCCAATAGTGTCATAGGCTCAGCTTTAGCTTATAAACCAAATAACCTAATATTTCTTTGGGTAATTGAAACTATTTTAATAAAACTTCAGTATAATAAAAGAGAGTAATTTTTAGGGGGAATTAATGATGGGCTACCAGTCCGAAGCTCAATTAGAAGATAATTTACATAAACAATTAACAAATCAAAGCTACCAGCCTGTATACTTACCGGATTATGAGGCTGTAAAAGATAATTTCCGTAGACAATTGAATACATTCAATGAACATAAATTAAATGGCCAACCGCTGACTGACTCCGAATTTCGTCGTATTTTAACGGAAATCGAGGATAAAAGCATTTATGAATCAGCCAAAATCTTACGTGATAAGCTTCCGATTGAACGTGAAGATGGCAAAATTTTATACGTAGAATTATTCAATACGAAAGAATGGTGTAAAAACCTTTTTCAAGTTACAACCCAAACAACAATGGAGGGAAAGTATAAAAATCGTTATGATATCACCATCTTGATTAATGGCTTACCTCTTGTCCAAATTGAGTTGAAGCGACGTGGATTAGATTTTAAAGAAGCGTTTAATCAAATTCAGCGTTATCGCCGGCATACATTTACAGGTCTTTACCGTTTCCTGCAAATCTTTGTGGTTAGTAATGGCGTTGATACAAAATACTTCTCCAACTCTGATTATGATATACAGTTTGGCTTTACGTTCTTCTGGACAACTGAAGCAAATGAATTAATCACGACACTGCAGGAGTTCACAAGTACGTTCTTACAGCCATGCCATTTAGCAAAGATGATTAGCCGTTATATGGTTATTAATGATACAGATAAAGCATTGATGGTCATGCGTCCATACCAGGTATATGCAGTCGAAGCATTAGTAACACGGGCAACTGAAACGAATAATAACGGCTATATCTGGCACACAACAGGTTCAGGGAAAACATTAACTTCCTTTAAAGCCGGTCAGATCCTTTCTAATGAGGATGGCATTAAAAAAGTATTTTTCTTAGTTGACAGACAGGACCTAGACAGCCAGACAATTCAGGAATTTAATAAGTTCCAAAAAGGGGCTGTAGACCGAACAGATGATACGTCTATTTTAATTGATCAAATTAAAGACCCAATGAAAAGATTCATCGTCACAACAATCCAAAAAATGAATAATGCGGTGAAAAGTGAAAAATATGCTTCGATTATGGAGCCATATAAACAAGAGCATGTTGTCTTTATTATCGACGAATGCCACCGCAGCCAGTTCGGGGATATGCGTAAAGAAATCAATCAGCATTTCCAAAATGCACAGTATTTCGGTTTTACTGGTACCCCACGTTTTAAAGAAAATAAGAGCCAGGACGGACGCACAACTGCCGACCTGTTTGAAAAGTGCTTACATCATTATTTAATTAAAGATGCTATTCGTGACGAAAACGTACTTGGTTTCTCAGTGGAATATATTAGTACGGTGAAATCGAAAATTGATGAAAATAATAAAAATAAAGTATATGCGATTGATACAGAAGAAGTTTGGCATAATGAAGAACGTTTAAATAACGTGGCCGATCATATTCTGGACAACCATTTACGCCGGTCAAAAAGCAAAGGTTACTGTGCCATGTTTACGGTCGATTCGATTCCAACGCTCATTAAGTATTATGATATTTTCAAATCCAAAGACCACAACCTGAAGATTGCTGGTATTTATACTTACGGGCAAAACGAGGACAGTGATGGCACAGAAGAGCATTCACGTGAAGCATTAGATCGCATGATTAAAGATTATAATGGCTATTTTGAAACGGATTACTCGACAGATACGTGGGACCGTTATTTCTCCGATGTTTCCAAGCGTGTTAAAAATGCGCAGATCGATATTTTAATTGTGGTGAAAATGTTCTTAACCGGATTTGACAGTAAACCATTAAATACGCTATATGTCGATAAAAACATGGTATATCATGATTTGCTACAAGCTTATAGCCGTACAAACCGTGTAGAAAAAGCAACAAAACCATACGGGAATATAGTGTGTTACCGTAACCTAAAAGAAAACACTGATGCGGCAATTCGTTTATTCTCACGAACGGATAATGTCGATACGGTACTGATGAAAAGTAAAACTGAGTATTTAGGTGCTTTTCTAACCGCTATTTCTAACTTGAGATCACTCGCAGCTACTCCTGCAGAAGTGGACCTGTTAGAAAGTGAAGAAAAAAAGCATGAGTTCATCATGGCATTTAAGAATGTCACGAAGTTCCTGCAAAAATTGCAGTCATTCTCTGATTTTGAATTTGATGAGAATGTGCTTTCCATTTCCGAACAAACATATGAAGATTTCAAAAGCAAGTATTTTAAAGTGTACGACGAGTATAAACGTAGCGAATTACCAAAAGAATCGATTCTTCATGATGTGGACTTTGAATTAGAGCTCATGCACACAGATACGATTAATGTTGGCTATATTTTAAATTTAATTGCTAATTTAAATCTGGAAGATCCAAATGAACTTGATAAAGAAATTCGTTTCATTGAACAAGAGCTAGATCACGGAACAGATCCTAAATTACGTTTAAAAGCGGAACTGATTAAAGATTTCCTAAACAAAGTAGCACCGACACTACCTAAAGATGTTTCTGTCATTGATGCTTTCCATCGTTATGAAGAAGAAGTAAGTGAAAATGAACTTGTGGCATTTGCAGAAGTAAATGGAATAGAAAATACTGTATTACGTGAACAATTGGCAACATATGAGTATTCCAATTACATTGAAAAGCAAACGATTATGGACGCATTATCAGGTAGTTTCTTAAAAAAATCGCGTGCAATCAAAGTTATTACTTCATTCATTCGTGATTTCACAGAAAAATATGGGGCATAAACCAGCAAAGAGAGCTTTCCAAAAGCTCTCTTTTGTTATTTTTAAAAATAACTAAGGAATTTTAAGTTGTGTATTGATATTTTTAAATATATCAGTTATATTTAATTTAAATTAATGATATTTTTAAAAATAACAAGTGTGGTGATGGAATGAGATTAGAACAAATTGCAGAATTTACACAAGGAGCTTTTGCTACTCGTTTAGAATCTTCTGCGAACAATGTACAAACCGTAAAGGTAAAGCCACTTTCATTAAAAGAATTTAATGAAACATTAGGAATTAGTTATCGTTTTTCAAATGAAAAAAGTTTAGACATTACCATGGCTAAAGAAAAGTTAGATGCTCAACTTCTAACCGACACAACTAGCTTAGTGCTACATACACAGGCTAAAAAGGTTGCTTTGCTTCCAGAGAAATACAGTGGTCTTTTGCTTACAAATAACTTTTTGAAAATACGATTGCATGAAACCGTCGATTTAGCCTTTTTCGAGTGGTATTTCAATGAACATCCAGACATTCATAAGCAGCTCTCTGTGATGAGCGAAGGCAGTTCAGTCACATTACTAAAGCTTTCCCATTTAAAAGAGCTTGGGATTGAGCTACCAACTTTAGAAAAGCAGAAAATAATTGGACGCATTGCTCAGCTAAAAAGAAGAAAAGAAGTACTGCAGCTAGAGCGGATTGAATTGCAACACCAGCTTATACAGCAACAGTTAATTAAAAGTATGAAATAACGGAGGAATATAGATGACAACAAGTGAAAAGCAACGCCAGCAACAAGCTGAGCTCCACAAAAAATTATGGGCGATGGCAAACGATTTACGTGGCCAGATGGATGCAAGTGAATTTAAGGATTATATTTTAGGCTTAATTTTCTATCGCTACTTATCAGAAAAAGTAGAGGCACGTGCTGATGCATTGTTGAAAGAAGATAACATATCGTATGCAGATGCTTGGGCAAACGAAGAGTACCGTGAAGATTTAGCGGACTACCTAATCGATGAATTAGGCTATGTTGTAGAACCTGAATACCTCTTCTCCCACTTTCTACAAGAAATCGAAAAAGGTGAGAACGGCAGCTTTGACATTGAAATGTTGGCGAATGGGATTAAAGCCATTGAATCTTCTACTTTAGGAAACGACAGCCAAGAAGACTTTGAAAATTTATTCGACGATATGGATTTAAATTCATCACGTTTAGGACGTGCTGTAAAAGACCGTACAACTTTAATTAGTAAAGTTATCATGAAAATTGCAGAAATTCCGTTTTTACAAGATGATGTAGAGATTGATGTCTTAGGCGATGCCTATGAATACATGATTTCACAGTTCGCAGCGAATGCTGGGAAAAAAGCAGGGGAGTTCTACACGCCACAACAAGTATCAAAAATCTTAGCGAAAATCGTTACACAAGGAAAGTCTGAATTACGTAGCGTATATGACGGGACATGTGGATCAGGCTCTCTTCTATTACGTGTTGGTCGCGAAGCAAAAGTATTTAAGTATTACGGTCAAGAAAAAGTATCAACAACATACAACTTAGCGCGCATGAACATGCTACTGCACGACATTCCGTACCAACGTTTTGATATTAAAAATGATGATACACTAGAAGCACCGGCGCACTTAAATGAACGTTTTGAAGCGATTGTAGCAAATCCTCCGTATTCAGCAAAGTGGACTGCAGACGATAAGTTCAAAGAAGATGAGCGTTTTAGTGCGTATGCAAAACTGGCACCGAAATCAAAAGCAGATTTTGCGTTTATCCAACACTTTATCCACCATTTAGATGATAACGGTACGTTTGCAGTAGTTTTACCACACGGTGTTCTGTTCCGTGGTGCTGCTGAGTTAGCGATTCGTAAATATTTAATTGAAGATAAAAACTATTTAGATGCAGTCATTGGTCTCCCAGCAAATATTTTCTATGGTACATCAATTCCGACATGTATTTTAGTATTCAAAAAATGCCGTAAGTATGATGATAATGTGTTATTTATCGATGCATCAAGTGATTATGAAAAAGGTAAGAACCAAAACCATTTATCAGACGAGCATGTAGATAAGATTATAGCTACTTATGCGAGCCGTGAAACGATTGAGAAGTATTCGTATGCAGCTACTTTGGAAGAAATTAAAGAGAACGACTATAACTTAAATATTCCTCGTTACGTGGATACATTTGAAGAGGAAGAAGTGATTGACCTGCAAGCTGTAGCGAAACGTTTAAAAGAGATTGACGCTGAGATTGCGGAAGTGGATCAGGAATTAGCGAAGTACTTTAAGGAATTAGGGGTGTAAAAATGCCTGTGCCAATTTTAAGATTCAAAGAGTTTAATGACGAGTGGAAAGTAACCTTACTTAGTGACTTAATGTCATTTAATAATGGTATAAATGCTGAAAAAAGCAGTTATGGACATGGTCGGAAATTTATCAATGTATTAGATATCTTAAATAATAATTCGATAAAATATAAAGATATTATCGGTTCTGTAGCCGTTTCAGAAAAAGTTGAACAGACAAATAAGGTTGAGTATGGTGACTTATTATTTTTACGTAGCTCTGAAACAAGAGATGATGTTGGAAAAAGTTCTGTATATTTAGACGAGGATAATTTCGCTTTATTTGGTGGTTTTGTGATTCGTGGGAAAAAACAAGCTGACTATTATCCCTACTTTTTAAAGTTAAATCTAGAATCCCCGACTGTACGTAATCAAATTGGTTCTAAATCTGGAGGCAGTACACGCTTTAATGTTAGTCAATCTATTTTAAACTCTATTGAAATTAGTATTCCTACTAAAAAGGAACAAGAAAAAATTGCCGATTTCATAAGTCGTTTCGACAGAAAAATCCAACTGCAACAAAAGAAAATTGATTTGCTGAAAGAGCAGAAAAAAGGGTTTATGCAGAAAATTTTCAGTCAGGAATTACGGTTTAGGGATGAGGATGGGCAGGAATTTCCAGAGTGGGTAGAAAAGAATTTATCTTCTTTAATTAAAGTCAATTCAGGTAGAGATTATAAACACTTGGGACAAGGGAATATCCCTGTTTATGGAACTGGTGGATATATGTTAAGTGTTGACCAATCGCTATCCGAAGCCGATTCAATCGGTATTGGAAGAAAAGGTACGATTGATGTACCGCAAATATTAAAAGCACCTTTTTGGACTGTAGATACACTTTTTTATTGCACACCTACCGAATCAAATAACCTCCAATTTGTTTATACTCTTTTCGAAATGATTAAATGGAAAAGTTTTGATGAATCTACAGGTGTCCCTAGTTTGTCAAAGAAAACAATCGAAAATATCGTAATACAGTTGCCTAATATCCAAGAACAAAAAAAAATAGGTACTTTTTTTGAAAGTCTAAATTTTAGAATCGATTACCAAGTTCAAAAACTCAAAGAAATGAATACACAAAAACAAGCCTTCATGCAACAAATGTTCATTTAGCTAATTTCAGCTAATCGAGTAGGAGGGAGTGATTAACTCCCGACCTCTCACACCACCGTACGTACGGATCCGTATACGGCGGTTCAATTAAGATGAATAACGCAAAGTTTCATAACGAACTTGCAGACTTTTCAGCCCTTGGCTTTCCCAATAGGAATTGCCGAGGGTTCTGTGTAATATGGGGCTTTTAGAAATGCGCCAGTACCCTTTTCGGGTGTTTCCCCATTCGTATGCTTTCCCATAAGGTACTTTTAAACGAATAAGATTTCTGACTCTTGTTCGGGGGTTCTTCCAATTCTTCCATAGACACATACGTAATCTTCGTTTAATCCATCCATCTAATGCTTTAAATATTGAAGGAGTATCCGCTAAAGCGAAATATCCACACCACCCTATCAGATATTGGTTCAACTTTTCAATTCGGTATTCTATGGAATAAGGCATCTTTCTTGAGGTAATTTCTCGTATTTTCTTCTTCATTCGTACGAGACTTAATTTCGCAATGCGAACTTTCGGTTCTTTATGATTCGTAAAACTAAAACCTAGGAATTTACGATTCCATGGACGGTCTACTGCTGATTTCTTTTCATTTACTTTTAAACGAAGTTTACCCTCGATGAATCGCTGTACACTTGCCATCACCCGTAATCCAGCACGTTCGGTTTTCACATAAATATTGCAATCATCTGCGTAGCGAACGAATTTATGTCCTCGTTTCTCTAGCTCTTTATCGAGTTCATCTAAGACGATATTAGAAAGTAGCGGACTTAAAGGACCACCTTGAGGGGTCCCTTCTTCTGTACTTGAAATTACTCCATTAATCATGACACCCGCTTGGAGATATTTACGAATAAGTTTTAATAACGGTTTATCTGAAATTCGTTTTGCTAATGTTCCCATTAGGCGGTCATGATTAACCTTATCAAAGAATTTCTCTAAATCCATATCAATTACCCATCGGTATCCCTCTTTTAAATAGCCTTTTGCCTTCCTCACCGCATCATGAGCACTCCGATTTGGACGGAATCCATAGCTGTGGTCCGAAAATGTTGGGTCATATTCTTTTGATAAAATCTGCGAGATGGCTTGCTGAATCAAACGGTCCGTCACGGTTGGTATTCCTAATAGACGCACACCGCCGTCTGGTTTCGGGATTTCGACACGACGGACTGGTTGCGGTTCGTAGGTACCATTCAAAATCTGCGATTTTATGGTTTCCCAATTTTCGAGGATGTGCTGTCGTAAGGTTTGTACGGGCATCATGTCTACTCCATGGCTTCCTTTATTCGCTTCTACTCGCTTTAATGCTTGTATCATGTTTTGCCGTTCCAAAATTTGATTCAACATCACCATTTTGTTCCTTTCCGTGAATAGCTGTTCTTCTCTTGCCCAACTGGACTACACCCTCCGCAAATACCCTCGTGGGATTCACCACTACTTTCTAAGCGTGAGGTTTCTCCTGTTTTCTGTGTTCATCCGTCCAGGTTGGAAAGCCAAGGGCTATTCTCTCTTAATTGTTCAGTCCTTCCAAGTAATTCTAGACTTACTTGTACTATGACCTCTGCTGACTTCTGACAGTTCAGCTACTTGTCACCAAGTAGGTTATGAAGGGTACTTCACATTCCTGTCAGACCTCCCCGGGTAAGCGTACGCACTTTCACACCATCTATCCGCCTCATTTACTAAATATGACCTTCGACAGAAGGGACTTTGTTTTGTTATGCAAACTCATCCAATCACACCTAGCCTTCTATGAGATTCGTGTTCCTCGGACCGGTGTTTTGCCTCCAGCTTCCTTCAGATTCCGCGTCACCACGGACACCCTTGCTCTTGGCTAACCTCTACTTCTGTCTTCGGGGTTCGGGACTTGCACCCTATAGTTCGTACGCATGCCGGGCGCACATAAAAGAGCGATTAGATTTATTCATCTAATCGCTTTAGTATAGATTTTTATGGTTTTAAGCTTTCATTAATACGAATTCATGATTTGTGCTTTTGGGAGAAGTTGCTAATTGTTCTCTTTTCGCCTGAACAAACTCCCAATAAGCCTGTTTAGACTTAGAACGTGCTTCTGCAGTTTTAGCTTTTTTTTGTTCTTTTACAAATTCTTCTGCGTTCCGTTCAACTGAATTAACAATAGCTTTTGAAATGTTCATGACCTTCCCACCCTTCTTTGTTATTAATATAACCTAAATACATCTGAATTACTAATATTATTTCTTATAATTTTTTATTTAAAAAGGAATTATCATTAATATTTACCCTTTTTTTTAAAGAGCTCAAACATTTTAGGCTCTTTAATTTCTTCTTTAGTAGCTATGATAAGTGGAGTATCATTGTTATTAATTAAAGTAAAACCATTTACTGATTTATATAGTTTGAAGAATGTCTCGGCTGATTCTTGATTCGTTTTTATTACTATTTCTGGATCAACAAACCTCCCTATTTCACCATCTTCACTTAAAAATCTCTCGGCAACTCTTTCTTGAGCTATTTCAACATCCGTATCTACGAATAATATATGTATTTCATATTCTGTTTGTTTTAAACGATCAATTAAATCATTATATTTATCGTATTTACTCATGGTACCGTCGTAAATAAAACTACGTTTATTGTCTATGGAATAATTTATTAATGTTTTACTTAAATCAGAACTTTCTTCATGTACATAATCGCTGGCGTCTATCACTTCCATTTTTTTAAAAAGTTGATATTCCGGTATTTGCTCTTTAATATCATCCGAATCGATAAGGATAAAAGAACTTAAAAAAACCGGCAGAACAAATTTTTGTATAGCAGAACTTTTCCCCGCACCAGAGCCCCCGCCAAGTAAGATCGCTACTCTTTGTTCAGAAGTATATTTATCAATAATCTTTCTATGTAAATTTAATCGATCGGCATTATACCCTTCAATTCCATTGGAATATGCTTCCTTAGTATCAAATGGTTCTTTTACCGTTACCAAAGTACGATACAACCTTTCTAAATTTGTATGTTCTCTCTCGAAAAATAAAGAGAGATTAATATCGTTTAATACATTTCTAGGTATATCCTTACTAATTTTATTCTCTAAAAAAATTTTCAAATGTTCAGATTCCATCCATTTACTTCCATAATAACCTTTCATTTTTAGGTACATCTCATAAAAATTATTAGCCATTTCTACTTCTCCTATTCCACGAAATACATATCTAATAATCGATTAATAAGCTCCTAGCTTTAACCTTAAACTGTTAATACGCTTATAATTTTTCGACGTTAAATACACTTCTTATGATTTGGTTATTTTCTTTTTTGTTACCTTCATTTTAAGAAGAGTAACTATTTACCGATTGAGACAGTAGCAAATTACATTTTTTATTGTAAATTTAAAAATTAACTTAATGTTAAAAATAAACAATTGTTGAGAGTTTAGCAAGCCACTTTTAATATTTTAAATAAATGCAGTTATAAATACTCATCCACATCACTGTTCTTTAAATTAATATAATGTTCCATGATCGTCTGATGTGATTTATGGCCAGACTGCTTTGCGATGGTCGGAATATCAGCACCTTTCTGATACATAGCCGTAATCTGAGTTTTACGGAAAGTATAAGGTGCAAAGCCTAACCAACTTTGAATGGCTTGATTATAGCTCACTTCACTAATTTGACGGTTTGTATAGTTACCCCATTTATCGGCTGCACCAACAAAATAATCTTCGGAAACCAATTCACAAGCAGCTATATAGTTTCTAACCGCCTGCACGCACTCGAGCGTCAGGCGTTTTTCTTTCATGTCACCTTGTTTCACCATCATCACCTGGACCGTACGATTTTCTAAATCAAAGTCACTCACTTTGAGACGCACCATTTCAGAAGGGCGATTGGCAGTGATTAAATTTACAAGACAAATCGCACGCTTACGGATATCGCTTTTTTTCCCCGTATCGTAGCGATCGATTAAACGTAGCACATCCGTTTGTTTCTCGGCACGAATACCACGCATCGATTTTAAGCGCAGATAATCTTCTTCATTATAGAGTGACCGTAGCATTTTCACACCTGACTCTTGCTCATTCGTCATCTGCAATCCATATTGATTAACTAGCCAGTATTTCACTCCAGCAAATCTGCGGTTGAATGTTGAAAGGCGTGCATGTTGCTGCGTAATGAGTTCGTGTAAATACAGTTCAAGCGAGTCAAAATTTATTGCTAAAAAATGCTGCTCACAGAACGCCTGAAATAAATTGAAATCTGGTTTGTACATGTCGAGCTTCTTCTTTTTCATTGCCTGAATCGTTTCATCTTTCTGTTGCTGCATCTTATATTGCTGCAAAGAAAACAGAGTTTCTTCCATTATATATACCTCCCAATTCCATTCCGTTCTTTTTTCTATATTTCTTTTCTAATCTATTCTTTTCTATTTCACCCTAATCTAGTTTGAATTTCTCCAACACAAATTTCTACTTTTGCTAAGTCGATTTTCAAAAGTGTATGTTGGTCAAAATTTGATCCGAGATTACAGAGGATTTCAAGGGAACATACGTTTCTTTTAATATACCATAATCAACCTTAAACAAGCATTGTTTTTTAAGGTGGATAAAATCTTTTTATCCATCATAAATGGAATACGAACATATAGTTTTAATAAATAGAAAAAGCCCTCCCCTATAAAATGACCTACAGAATCGTATGCCATTTCAGTATAGAGGAGGCTGGTATAGTACTTGTCAATGGATGGCAAAGTTGGGGGGCAGTAATCACTTTAACGAGCCTACTACTAAATTATGGGTGTATTTTTTTTAGAATTGATTATTGCGGAGCAAAAAGACCACCAGTGCGGAACTTTAAGCCACTCAATGCGGACAATTGAGCCACCGAATGCGGAAACTTTGAGCCACTTACATATATTCCCTTAAACCTCCTGTATAATGAAGGAGCATACCAACAGGTATGACACTTCAGAACAGGAGGATTTTTTATGATTGATTACCGAAAGATATTAGCTCTTTCCTTCGACCAAATTAGCCAACGTACAATTAGCGCTAGTACCGGACACGCTCGCAATACCGTATCCGATGTCATCCAACGTGCCGCAAAGCTAAACGTCACCTCATTGAACGATACGATGACAAATGTGTGGCTTGAAGAGTATCTCTACCCAGAGAAACAGCCAATTGAAAAAGGTTACTGTCCAGTGGATTGGGAGTATGTACACAAGGAGCTGCAGAAAAAGCACGTCACGCTTAAATTGTTACATCATGAGTACGCAATAGCCGCAAAGGAGGCTAAAAAAATCCCTTATGCTTATCGTACATTCGCTGAAAAGTACGGTCATTATGCGCGAAAATTTAAATTAACCATGCCTTTAAAACGCAAACCAGGTGAAATTTTGGAAGTAGATTGGGCAGGCGCAACGCTTTCAATTCAAGATCGTGCAACAGGAGAGGACTTAACTGCCTATGTTTTTGTGGCTGCCTTACCTTACAGCCAAATGATGTATGTAGAAGCGTTTCTAGATATGACATCCGCCAACTGGTTGACAGCACATATCCACGCCTTTGATTACTTTGGAGGGGTTACAGAGACACTTGTGC
This sequence comes from Solibacillus sp. FSL W7-1436, assembly GCF_038007305.1. Taxonomy (NCBI): domain Bacteria; kingdom Bacillati; phylum Bacillota; class Bacilli; order Caryophanales; family Caryophanaceae; genus Solibacillus; species Solibacillus sp. FSL W7-1436. The sequence continues at coordinate 17,622 of NZ_JBBOWV010000003.1, read as the reverse complement.
CAGATAATTTAAAAACAGGTGTGATTAAAGCAAAGCGCGAAGAATCAGTTCTAAATGAAGCTTATCGTGAGCTGGCTGATCATTATCGCACGGTCATTGTGCCAAGTCGCGTACAAAAGCCAAAAGATAAACCAAGTGCCGAAGGTAGTGTGGGACATGCCTCACGGCAAATTATCGCTGCTTTACGCAACATACAGTGTTTTCACATCAATGAACTGAATCAACATATCGTTGAAAAACTTGAAGAAATCAACACCACCGATTTTCAAAAACGTCCTGGAACACGAAAAAGCGTATTTGAGGAAGAAGAGAAAAGCACTCTCCAACAACTTCCTCCAACACGCTTTAAGATGACGGAATGGAAAACCGCCAAGGTTCAACTGAACTACCACATCCAAGTTGAACGCATGTATTATTCCGTCCCTTACGAATACGCCCGTGAATCGGTAGATATTCGCTTAACAACAGATCTAATTGAAGTGTACTTTAAAGAAACTAGAATTGCATCCCATAAACGATTAAAAGGCAACGTTGGACAATATTCCACAAACATCGACCATATGCCTGACCATCATCGTTCATATGTGGAGCATAATCCAGAAAACAGCTCAAAATGGGCAGCAACCATCGGTCCATGTACAGAAAAGTATGTCGCGTATATTTTAGAAAATCATGTAGAGAAAAAGGCACTTCAAATTTTAAATACGCTACAAAATCTCACGAAAAAATACGCAGTTGAAGAACTTGAACAAGCGATTTTACTACGTTGCTTGAAATCTCATCTAACCCATCCAATACGGTTTTAAAGGGACTATTAGAAAGAACCAAACAAACGTCTAAAGCCAAAAATAAACCCAAAAAATCAACTACAGCTTCAACCGAAAATCATGGTTTTACACGTGGAGCTGCTTACTTTGGGAGGGAGAAAAAATGAGTAAACAAGAAACGTTACGTAAGCTTTCAGAAATGGGCTTAAGCGCAATGGCCGAACTTTATCAAGAAATGAGTCGAAATCAGTCTTATCGTGAGATGGACTTTGATGAACTTTTCAGTCTCTTAACGGATACCGAATACGATCGCCGCAAATCCAACAAACTTGCTCGTTTAATTAAACAAGCAACATTCAATGAGCCATCGGCTGCCATTGAAGATATTGAATACCACTCAGATCGCCATTTAGATAAAAAACTCATCTTAGAACTAGCCACAGGAAACTATATTCAAAATCACCACAATATCATTTTAATGGGCGCTTCAGGCAACGGAAAAAGCTATATAGCGAATGCATTCGGCATTCATGCCTGCCGTCAATTCCATAAAGTAAAATATATTCGCCTACCTGAGCTACTTGATGAATTAGCTGTAGCTAAATATGAAGCAGATGGCAGCTATCGAAAGCTCATTCAACACTATAAAAAAATCGATTTATTAATCATTGATGAATGGCTCTTAACAGAACTCACAGAAGAACAAGTTTTAAATGTCTTTGAAATCGTAGAAGCCCGTCTAAAACGATCTTCTGTTCTCAATTTGCGCCGGAAGGCTGGTACGACAAACTTGGCCATGCCCAAATCGCAGATGCCATTTTAGACCGCATCGTCCATGATTCCTACCACATTTTAATTGATGGCGAAGTATCGATGCGCGAACGTCATGGACTAAAGCCCATCAAGCGCTAGTCCTCCATAGCATGAAAGAGGGAAACAAATCACTACTAGTAGTGGTTGTTTCCCTCTTATTTTTAACGAGTGGCTTAATCGTCCGCACTCGGTGGCTCAAAACTCCGCATTCACTGGTATAAAGTTCCGCACTGCTGGCTTAAACGCTCCGCAGTATTCAACTGGCTCCTTAATTCGGCTAGACTATAAAGCCGTTTTAAAACTTCGTATGATTCTACTGTTAAAAGATGAGTATCGTGTAAAAGGATTAAAGCAGCTTCTACGAATTAATGAAGATGGCCATATCATCAAAACAAGAACGGCATCAGCTACTGAAGTTAGTATACCGGAAGATGTTGAATATAGACTCAATGCTATGAGCCAAGCTCTGGAGCAAATTATGAAAACGGGATTATTTGTAATGGTGCCAAACAAAGAAACAGAGCAAATGCAGCTCACTTTGAACCAGGACTTCTTAATCCAAGAAATCAAAGCCCTTCCTACCGAAACTTCATCAGAATTTGAGGCAATCCAAACAATCACGAAAAAACTTGAACATGAAAACACCGAGTTGAAGAAAAAAGTGGAGGAAATAGTTGCATCCAATAAAGAGGATATTGCAATTCGGATTAGAGAAAAATCGATCGAACAAACCGTGCTCAACCGTTTGCAAAATGAGGAAATTCAGCAGTATACGAAACAAAAAAAGATTTCATTTTTCAAAAAACTTTTCAATTCAACGCAATTAGAAATCGATAAAAAGCTCTATATCACGGCTTATGTTGAAGAAAATTACTCCAATCAACTTTCTATTGCGCTTCATGAGTATCATAAGCAGGCTTTAGAATAAAATTTAAGCGTTAAAGATATATTAATAATAAATGCGTACCAGTTAACATTTGCTGGTACGCATTTTTTACACTAAATAAACTAATTTCATTTTTCCAGCCTAATTCCACTACTATATTAATGCCAAGTCTGATTTAAATTATCATTTCTTGATGTTATAATTGCTTTTCAATTTGTAGAGCTGCTTCTTTAATTTTAATTATTAAATCCTCTTCTTCATAATCATTATATCTTGCTTCTGGGATTACAATCGTAAGTGATGCCATTATTGAACGGGAATCATTAAGAACGGGTGCAGTTACAGAACAAGCTCCCTTTACTCGCTCACTCTTACTTTTCCCAAAACCATTCATTCTAATTTCTTTAATTTGTTGACGAAGTGTTTCTTTAGATAAAATTGTATACTCCGTAATTGGATTTAAATCAATGCTTTCAATATATTTATCTCTATCAGGCATAAAAGCTAGTAGAGTTTTTGATGAAGCACCTGCATATAAAGGCGCCGTATCACCTACTAACATTCGTGAAGAAAGCGCTTGTGGAGAATCGTAATTTAAAATACATCTTCTTTCATAAGCATCTATAACATTTAAAGATATACTTTCTCCTAACTCTACATTTAATTTTTTCAATATGGGCTCTGAGATGGCTATTAAGTTAGACTCTTGTTTAACTAAATTGCCTAAATACAATAAAGAATAACCGAGCTGATATCTCTTTGTTTTTTCATTTTTGATTAAGAACCCCTCATATACAAATGTTGCTACGAAACGTTGTAAACTAGATACTGAAATACCTGTTTTTTTACTTAATTCAGTTAAAGATAATGAAGGTTCATCATTAGAAAACGCTTTAAGTACTTTAATTGCTTTGTGTAAAGAAGAGATTGTGTAATTTTTTTCGAATGTTTCCTTATCCAAATTAGTCACCTGCTTAATGAGAAATATATTTATTATATCGTCTTTCCCTTTAAAATAGCGACGGATTTATCATTTTCCCCCAATAAAGGAGGTGCAGTTTTATACTGGATATTCAACTCTGAAAATTGTAAGGGATTTTTTATAAATTTAATTTTCCCATACGCTTCATGCTCGATTTCTCCCACTAAATCACGTGCTTTGACTTGAGGCTGTTCTATCGCTTCCTCAATTGTATTAACACGCCCAACAGGAATTTTATATTCCTGCAGAAGGGGAATCCATTCATCCCGATTTTTCATAATAATGATTTCATTAATCATATCCGCTAATTGGTTTTCATTTTCTTTCCTTAGCATATTCGTTTTGAATCGCCCATCATATATCCATTCTTCTCTTCCTAATAATTTACATAATTTAGCGAATTGTGAATCGCTGCCGGCACAAATCATTAATAAGCCATCTTTACAATTAAATACTTGATAAGGCGCTACATTGTTATGTTGATTTCCGAGCCTTTTGGAAACAAACCCTGTATTTAAATATGCGCTCGATATATTGGCGAGGCTACTTATTTGTACGTCTAATAACGCTAAATCAATAAATTGTCCTTTATTTGTTTGATCTCTCAAACGAAGAGCAGCTAATACTCCCATCACTATATAGTGGGATGTTAAGATATCAGCAATTGGTATACCTACTCTAGTCGGTTCCCCATCTGCTGTTCCCGTGACATCCATTAGCCCACTCATAGCCTGAATTACAGGGTCAAACCCAGGTTCATGTGCTAGAGGTCCTGTTTGCCCAAAACCTGTGACGGCTACATGGATAAGACGTGGGTTAATTTTTTTTATTTCGTCATAATTTAGCCCCATTTTTTCCATATCACCTGTTTTAAAATTCTCTAATAATATATCTGCTTCTTTTACAAGTTCTTTAAAATGTTCAGCCCCTGCTTCTGTTTTCAAATCCAATGTGATAGATTTCTTATTGCGATTTGCACATAAATAATAAGTGCTCTGTCCATTTATAAAAGGACCCCAGTCACGCATACTATCTGAGCCTTCAGGATGTTCAATACGAGTTACTTCAGCTCCTAAATCAGCTAGTATCATTGAACCAGCAGGTGCCGCTAAAACCCGAGATAAATCTAATACTTTGATATCTTCAAGTGGTTGCAAATAAAATACCCCCTAGTTGTAATTAGGTTTTCGCTTTTCAGTAAGAGCTGTCACACTTTCTTTGAAGTCAGGAAGCTCCGTGACTATTGCCATTTGTGATGAAATATAGTCGAGAGAAGTGCGTAAATCCATACGCTGGCTTTGGTATACTGCCCGTTTAATAAAACGTAAAGCTGTTTGTGGGCGTTTAACAAGCTCTTGAGCATAATTCCATACATATTGATTAAGTTCTTCATCCTCAACTACATACGTTAAGAGCCCCAATTTTTTAGCTTCTTCTGCCTCATAAACATGCGCATTCCAAAACATATCTAATGCTCGATCAACACCCACTAGTTTCGGTAAATAGTAAGCGCCACCATCCCCCGGAACAATGGCTACATTAATATAGCTTTCCGAAACTTTTGTATTTTGTGCTGCTATTCGAATGTCACACATTAAGGCCATATCCAATCCTGCTCCCATTGCAAACCCATGGATTTGTGCAATAACTGGCTTATCTATTTCTTCAAGAAGCAACGGGACACGCTGGATTTTTTTCCATAAGGAGTTTTTTCGCGCTAAACCAGTTGAAGTAATATCCTCTTCACTTTTATAAAAACCTTCTCCCGCTTGCATTGCTTTAATATCTCCACCAGCACAAAATGCTTTTCCATTCCCTTTAACAATAAGAACCCGAATAGCATCATCATCTCTGACAGTTTCTAAAGCTGTAATCCATTTAGTAATCATATCTTCACTAAAAGCATTGTAAGCATTCGGACGATTCAATGTAATTGTTGCAATATGATTTGTTACTTCAAATAGTAAATCCCCCATAAAAAAACCTCCTATATTTTAACTTCGCCTTTATTTCTCGTTAAATAATCCCATAGGTTATTACCGCTATTTTCAAGAAGATCTGTAGCGATGAGGTCACTCCAGTAATCACTGTGGACTCCTTCATCTCGCCATGACCATAAACGACGAGTATATTGTTGAAGTGCATGCTCATATGTTGTCCCTATTGCAGCCAGTACTTGATGTCCTATCGTTGCTGCAAGAGTTATAGCTTCTTCAGCTCTTAAACACGTAAAAGCAACTTCATTTTGATTTGAATCATTGAGTAGTGCAGCAGTAAAATTATTAAATGCTGCTTGCATCACAGCACTTTCGCCTGCTAGTTGCACTAAGTGCTGTTGTACAAGTTGGAATCGATGTATCGGTCGGCCAAATTGTTCACGTTCTTTTGTATACTGAACAGTTAACTCATTAACTTTTTCGATTGCCCCTGTAATAAGAGCAAGTCGAAATGCTGTTTCCAACTTAGTTATATGGTGCATTTGTTCAAAATTAAGGATGTCAGAAACTTGAACTATCTTCGAATTTTTCAGTACCACTGTGTCACGTGGCTCGCCTGCTAAGTTTGTACTTGGAGTAATGTCAGCATGTAATAATTCAACTAGAACTAATTGGGGACCATCGACTTCGTTAACAAGCACGAGCAGTTTTTCTGCATATCTTGCCCATGGGATATTAGATGCTGCCCCAGAAATACGATTATCTTCTATAAAGAAATTTTGATTTCCTGAAATCATGTATGTTACTAAACTATCAGAAGGCTTAAGAGATACATATTCAAGTAAAGTATTCGCAAAAGTTACTTCGGCAAAGGGGATAGGGGCAGCATATTTTCCTGTTAGACGAACAATATTTAATAAATCATCTAAATCTCCTCCAGCACCCTCATTTTTTTCTGAAATTGCTACAGTTGTCATTCCGTTTTCAAGAAAAATATCCCATAAATCTTTAGCCCATTTTCCATCTTCTAAAATATCTACTAAATCTTTATCCACATTTTCTTTAAGAACACGGTCTACCACATCTAATATCATTTCTTTCATTTCACTCATTGTACAACCACTCCCTTCGCAACTACTCCATATAAAACTTCAGTTGTACCTCCACGTATTGTAAAGCCTGGGGCATGTAAAATGGATTGCGCCATTAAACGATCTATTTTACGTTCAGCTTCAAGATGAGGATATGTTTGAACAAGTAGTCGCGCTATTTCAGGGACACTTTGTTCAAACTTTGTACCAAGTGCTTTTACTAACGCTGCAGGAATACTTACATCTTTCCCATCTCCGGTTTCTAAAAGCTTTGCAACACCAAGTGATAGGTTACGCAAGCTCCATAAACGAGCTACAATTTTAGATGCCTGCTTTAGCCCTTCAGTATTATTTTGAGCTTTTAATTCTTGAATTAACTCATTAATTAGGGGAAACGTACTTAAAATACGTTCTGGACCACTTCGCTCAAAAGCAAGTTCGGCTAATCCCTGTGCCCAACCATTACCCAACTCTCCCACTAGCATATTTTCCGGTACAAACACGTTTTCGAAGAAAATTTCATTATAATGATGTTCTCCAGTTAAAAATTTTATAGGTACAATCGTCACACCATCTGCATTTAAATCAATTATTAACTGACTAAGACCTCCATGTTTATTCGTCCCATCAAACGGACTTGTTCTTACAAGGGTCACCATATAGTGACTAAGATGGGCATTACTAGCCCAAATTTTTTGCCCATTAACTATCCAGCCTCCTTCAACCTTTTCAGCACGTGTGCTCAAAGAAGCTAAATCAGAACCGCTATTTGGTTCGCTTAAACCAATTGCAAAATAACATTCACCTTGCACAATTTTAGGTAAAAAATATTCTCGCTGCTCTTCTGTTCCATATCTGAGCAGTAAAGGTCCTGTTTGGCGATCAGCAAACCAATGTGCTGCCACTGGTGCCCCAAAAGCTAAAAACTCTTCTGTTAGAATATAACGATCGATAGTATTTCTTTCTTGACCGCCATATTTCTTTGGCCAGGTCATACCAATCCAACCTTTTTGTCCAATCAATTTCGAAAAGTTTGAATCATCCCCACTTAACCATGAGTCACATTTTGTTTCAAAAGTGCCTTTATCTAACTCTTCTTGCAAAAAGTTTCGTACTTCCAATCTAAATTGCTCTTGTTCATCGCTAAATTCAACTGTAGGTAATTGAATCATTATTACACCCCTTTTACCGTATTACGGTAATTAATATTTTATATGTGTATAATATAACTCTTTCAGATGACTTTTTCCATTAAAATCTGAATTTTTTTTATTTTGAATATTTATTAGGGGGTTTTTTTTATTGATTGGGTCAATAAAAAAAGCATCACAACGCAAAAAATCCTTTAATTTTGTCTATATCGTTTGATATGGACAGAATCAAAGGAGTTTTCCTTATAAATTAAATTTAATTCGTTATTTTTTATTAAAAATCAAGTCTTCTAGTCACAAAAAATTTATATATATCTCCTTTATAGAAAGATTCTTTAAATTCTAAGGGATCTTCATTTTTATATACTATCGATGTTACTTTTAACAATGGAGAAGCGATAGGAATACAAAGTATTGAAGATACTTCTTCATCGCTTACTATAGCCTCAAAAGTTTGTTCAATATGCGTAGGCTTATATTCTAATGAATTATAATAATAATCAATTGTTGAAAAAGGCTTATTTAGCTCAGTCATTTCTTTGGAAAAATCATTTACTAATGAACCTAATTCGAAAGGGAAATATGAATTATAAAATACAACAGGATTATCATTCCCAGATCCCAGTAGTTGGATGTTTGTTATTTTATCCATTATATTGATATTCAGAATTCTAGATAATTGAAAATCACTTGTTATTGTCGAAGTTTTGATCAGCTTAGTCGAGGCTATTAAACCTAACTGTTCTACTGTTGATTGGAAACTAGTGATTCTTTCTAAAGGTTGAGCAATCATTTTTTTTGCCACAAAAGTACCTAGCCCCTGCACCTTTTCTACAAGTTGCGCACGCTCTGCCAAAGAAATTGCTTGTCTAACAGTAATTCTACTAACTTTGTACATATCCGCTAACTCTTTTTCTGAAGGTATTTGGGTGCCTACTTTCCATTTCCCGCTAATTATTTGTTCTTCAACAATATTTTTTAATTGCTCATATAAAGGCACTGAATTTTCTCTACTTAGCATAATTAACCCTCCCAGACTGTTTATAACATGTATTATTAATCATTACATTATATTTATATAATATTAATAAATAGAGAATATTATGTCAAATTAATACTATATATGCGTTTATTCGAGAATATTTTAAATTTTCTTTGACATAACATGTTATAATAACTTATTATAATCTTAATATTCTGAAAAGGGGGAATTTTTTCTGAAAAAAATTTTTGATACTAAATTATTAAGTTTACTTTTTGTTTTATTATTTTTAGTGGCTTGTAGTTCCAACGATGATAATGCGCAAGAAGCCAGTGGTAGCAATAATCTGTCATCTGCTTCAGAAGATAAGAATTTAATTATGGGAATCAAGAGCTCGGTAATTTCATTAGATCCAGCTAATTATCGTGATCGCGTATCAGAAGGTGTAGTAAGAAATATTTTTGATGGTTTAGTCACTCGAGATGAAAAAGGTGAAGTTGTTCCCCTAATTGCAGAACGCTGGGAAAATTCTAGTCCTACAGAATGGATATTCTATTTAAGAGACGATGTAAAATTCCATGATGGAACACAGTTAACCGCTGATGATGTTGTATTTACATTTGAACGTATTATTACTCCTGGTGCGATTGCGGGCAATACATCCCCTCGCCAAGGATTAGTCGGTCCCTTAATTGGAATAGAAAAATTAGATGACTACTCAGTAAGATTTATTTTTGAGAGTCCATACCCTATTTTTTTAAAAATGCTTCCACACCAACAAATTGTACCTAAAGCATACATTGAAAAAGTTGGAGATGAGGAGTTTGCAAATAACCCTATTGGAGCCGGTCCATTTAAATTTGTTGAAGCCAAATTGGATGAAAGAATCATTGTAGAAAGATTCGATGATTACTATGGCGATGTGGCTAAAATTAAGAAATTAGCATTTGATGTTATCCCTGAAAACTCTTCTCGTGTTGCCGCCTTACAAGCTGGTGAGGTTCAACGTATACATGCTATAACTGCATCTTTAGCAGAAGAGTTGAAGAAAAATGACAATATTCAAGTCAAAAGTGTAAATGGAACTCGTGTAGCAATGATGGAAATGAACGTTAATATTGCTCCATTTGATGATATACGGGTACGCCAAGCTATGAATCATGCCATTGATATGGAAAAAATTGTATCTAGTATTTTTGGTGATTATGCCGAAAGACTTGCTGGAACCATGCTTCCAGGGTCCTTTGCAGAAAATACAGATTTAGTGCCATATGAATACGATATCGAAAAAGCAAAATCCTTATTGGCAGAAGCTGGTTACGCTGATGGTTTCTCCGTAACTATCGATACAGGAGATGAACATAAAGAAGTTGCCGAGGCAGTAGCTAGTGAGTTAAGAAAATTAAATATCGATGCAAAAACTCGTATTTGGGACATGGGTGTTTTAAAAGACCTACTGCTAAATGGAGAACGACAAATGTCAGTTAGCGATTGGGGGAACGGTAGTATGGATCCTTTCGATCTACTAAACCCTAAGTTAAAAACTAAAGATCGTGGTAACTATAGTCAATACAGTAATGCACGCGTTGATGAACTCTTATCATTAGGCGAAACTGAAATAGATGAAAAAGTACGGGCAGAATATTATAAAGAAGCTCAGCAAATTGTTTATGACGAGGCACCTTGGATATTCGGTTACGCAGTTAAAGAAATAGAAGCATCTGTTGCTAATTTGGAGAACTGGGAGGTATACCCAGATGGAATGTTCTACCTGCCTAAAGTTGAACTGAAATAGAAAATCAAATTTATTAGTGCTTCAAAATCAAGGGGAATAATAGAATTATTTTCCAAATCATTCCCCTCCACGTTGGAGTACTAATAATTTATTCTAATCAGAAACTCTTTAAAGAAGACAAATAACGTAATTTGAATGGGGCGATGCTATGAAACTAATAAAAATTATTGAAAGAATACTAGCAACAATCCCAATTATGTTAGGTGTAGCGTTAATCGTATTCTTATTTATGCGCCTAACTCCAGGAGATCCAATCGATTTAATGATGGGGGAAGGGAATGTTTCTGAAGCTGAGGAAAGCGCATTACGTTCACAAATGAATTTAGATCAACCTCTTCATATTCAGTTAAAAGACTATGTTTTGCAATTAGTACAGGGGGATATGGGGGAATCGTTCAAAAAAAACAGGCCCGTTTCAGAGCTAATTGGGGAAACATTACCGGCAACAATTGAATTAGCATTAGCTGCAGTATTTATATCAGCAATTATTGGAATACCCTTGGGCGTTTACTCAGCTGTTAAACAGAATAGCTTAATAGACCGAATAGGGATGGGCGGGTCTTTTTTAGGAATATCCATGCCTCCTTTTTGGCTGGGAATTGTTATGATTTTAATTTTTTCGGTGTTCATGGGTATTACACCTGTAAAAGGACGACTTGATTTTGAATACACCATACCTACTATCACTGGTATGTATGTAATCGATAGTTTAATCATAGGTGATTTTGCAGCCTTTAAAAATGCTTTGAGTCACTTATTCTTACCAGCCTTAACACTTGGGGCAAGTATGGCGGCAATTGTTGCTCGAATAACAAGATCAAGTATGATTGAAACTTTAAAAGCAGATTATGTCATATTGGCACGTGCTAAGGGATTGCCAGAATGGAAAGTCATTACTGTCCATGCATTACGTAATGCACTGATTCCTACAGTAACAATTATCGGTTTAGAAATTGGAGTTATGTTGAGTGGAAATATGATTGTTGAAACGGTCTTTGGTTGGCCAGGACTTGGTCGATTAGCGGTTGATGGCATCTTTAATCGCGATTATACACTCGTTCAAGGAGTAGTAATGTTTTATGCATTTGTTTTCGTTATTGCCAATCTAATGGTTGATATTATTTACACATATTTAAATCCTAAGTTACGTGTGTAGAGGAAGAGGTGAACTGATGACAAGAGAAATAAAAATCATCGAGACCACGACTTATGATTCCTATGCTACTTCTACCAAACTTCAAAAGTGGGGGAAGAATTTAAAAAATATTTTTAAAGATCTTAAAAAGCAGCCCATAGCATTAATAGGTGGAATTGTCGTGTTACTCTATGCTGTTATAGCCATTATTGGTCCCTTCATTACCCCTCATAGTGGGATAGAAGGTGATCTAGCAGACCGTATTTTACCCCCAGTTTGGATGGAAGGTGGTACGTGGAACCATATACTCGGTACAAATGAACAAGGTGTAGATTTATTCTCACGTATCATTGAAGGTACACGTGTTTCCATTGCAGTTGGTATTATTGCCACAACAATTTCAGTTCTCGTTGGTACATCCTTAGGTTTAATAGCAGGGTATTTTAGAGGATGGTTCGACACAGTACTTTCGCGAATAGCTGACTTATTATTATCTTTTCCCTTCCTAATTTTCGCAATCGGGCTAATGTCATTTTTAGGACCTGGTTTCTTGAATTTAATTTTAGCACTCTCATTTATTGGCTGGGTAGAATTTTTCCGGATAACTCGGGGAGAATCACTATCTGAGCAAAAGAAGGAGTATGTTGAAGCAGCCAAATCCATTGGAAGAAATCCCATCAAAATTATGTGGAGTGAAATTTTACCAAATATTATTCAAACTATTTTTGTATTGGCGACACTTCGTTTTGGCTACATGATTATTATGGAGGCATCATTAAGCTTTTTAGGGTTAGGAATCCAACCTCCTACTCCGGCATGGGGATCAATGATTGCTTCTGGTCGTGAATATATGTTAACAGGTTGGTGGTTATCAACATTCCCTGGGATTTTCCTCCTTATTTTAGTTTTAAATATTAACTTACTTGGTGAGGGCCTAAGAGACATATTAGATCCACGAATGAAGACAAAATAGGGGGTGGGAACTATGTTGGAAGTCAAAAATCTAACGGTGGGCTTTAAAAAAGATGAATCTTGGATTAAAGCTGTAAACAATATAGAGTTTTCTGTAAATCAAGGACAAATAATTGGCATTGTAGGAGAATCTGGATGTGGTAAAAGTACAGCATTATTCAGTATTTTAGGGCTAATTTCTAAACCGGGTGAAATTCTTGATGGAGAGATTTCATTTGGTGGGCATAATCTAACTACTAAAACTAAAAAGCAGTGGACTAAAATCCGTGGGAATGATATTTCAATGATTTTCCAAGATCCAATGTCTGCACTAAATCCAGCTTACTCTGTAGGAGAACAAATTCGTGAAATAATAAAAACTCATGGAACTCTAAACAACGGTAAGAATAATTTCTTTAATAAACGTAAACAAAGACAAAAAGAAAAAGAAAAAGTCATCGAGTTAATGGGAGAAGTGAAAATTCCTCATCCTGAAAAACGCTATGATGATTTTCCACATCAATTTAGTGGAGGTATGCAACAGCGAATTTTAGTTGCAATGGCAATCGCAAATAATCCTAAATTGCTATTAGCAGATGAACCAACAACAGCTTTAGATGTAACTGTACAGGCACAGATTTTAGAATTACTAAAGGAAATTAATAAAGTACACAACACTAGCATTATTACAGTAACGCATGATTTAGGGGTTGCATCCGAATTTTGTGATGAAATTATTGTTATGTATGCTGGGAGAATCGTAGAAAAAGGGTCTTCCTATGATGTGATTAATAATCCATGTCACCCTTATACAAAAGGTTTATTAAATTCTATTCCAACAATTTCAGAAGAGAAAAAAATAATTGAACCGATTAAGGGAAATGTAATCGATTTAGCAAAAGTAGGAGAAGGTTGCGGCTTTTATAATCGCTGTCCCTATGCAACTGAAAGATGTAACGCTCCTGTCAAAATGACAAAGATTAATGAAAACCGCTATGTAAGATGTATACAGTACTTGGAAGGAGAGGTTTGATATTGCTAAATACTCTACCAAATAATGATCAAATTAGTTCAACTCCAACATTAGAAATTCAACCTCTTATTGAAGTACGTAATCTAAAGAAATATTTTAAACGTAGTGCCAGCGTACTTGAAAAAGTATTAACGAAGCAAAAAGATTCATTAGTATGCGCTGTTGATGATGTAAGTTTTAGCATCTACCCAGGCGAAACCTTAGGATTAGTTGGCGAAAGTGGGTGTGGCAAATCTACATTAGGTAGAACTATTCTAAATTTACATGAAAAAACAGATGGACAAATTATTTTTAAAGGCAAAGATATTTCTGACATGAGTAATAAGACCACAAAAGAATATCGAAAGCATGCACAAATTATATTCCAAAATCCATACGGGTCGCTTAACCCCAGAATGACCGTCTTCGAAATTTTAAAGATTGCAATTGAATGTCGTGGAGTAAGTGATCCGTATGTTCAACAACAAGAAATTTTTGATTTGATTGAACGTGTTGGTTTAACTAAAAGACAATTAGATCAATATCCCCATCAATTTAGTGGTGGTCAACGTCAGCGAATTGGTATTGCAAGAGCTTTAGCGATGAAACCTGAATTCATTGTTGCTGACGAACCCGTATCAGCACTAGATGTTTCTGTTCAAGCACAAATTTTAAATTTAATGGATGAGCTAAAACAAGAATTAAACTTAACATATTTATTTATCGCACACGATTTAAGTGTTGTTTACCACGTAAGTGATCGAGTGGCTGTTATGTACTTGGGGCAGATGGTAGAAATGGCAGAAACAAAAGAATTATTTAATAATCCTAAACACCCCTACACTAAAGCCTTACTTTCATCTATACCAGCAGTTTATAAAGACGAGAAGAAAGAGCGAATTATATTAGAAGGCAATGTACCATCCCCAATAAATCAAACTGTTGGATGCGTATTTAAAGACCGTTGTTTTAATAAAAAAGGACCAATTTGCGATCTGGTGCGACCTGAATGGCAATTAATAGATGGACATGGTGTAGCATGTCACCTATATACGGAGGAGACAATAAATGAATAAACCTATAATTGGGGTAAATTGCAATATAAAACCCCATGAAGGATTAGCAGGGGAATTGAATCTAGATAAGTCATATATAGAGGCTGTTTATCTTGCTGGTGGGATTCCGCAAATTATACCTCATTTTACAAATCTTGAAGCTGTTGATGAATTAATCGAGTTATATGACGGATTGTTAATGACCGGGGGCGGTGGTCTCTTGCCAGCTATGGAAGACATAGAAGAATTACCTGGATTAAAAGAGCAAAATCCTGTTAGACATCCGTTTGATTTAGCTTTAATCAATGCTGCTTTGAAGAAAAAAATTCCTATTTTAGGTGTGTGTCGTGGTCATCAAACAATCAATGATGCTTTAGGCGGGACCATCGAAAATATAGGTGATACAACTCACCAACAAAGCCCATTTGGACAAGAAACATCGCATCCAATTAGTGTAGAACCGGACAGCATTTTAAAAAGCTGCTTTAATAGCAGCGAGGTTAATGTAAATAGTTATCATAGACAAAGAGTTAAAAATGTTGGCAAGGGATTAAAGGTGAGTGCATATGCTTACGATGGCTCAATTGAAGCTATTGAAGGCATTGAATATTCATTTCTCTTAGGTGTACAATTTCATCCCGAATTCCGGATTCATGATTCACAAATGCTAGCAATATATAAAGCCTTTGTTGAAGCTGCATCTAAAATTCCGTAATTCATTTTTAAATAATGAATCCTTCATCCTTTAAACACTAGATTAGAGAAATCGGCTTGAATCTGTTTATCACTGTTTTATAGCTTTTCTAAAAAGATATATAGCACCCGTCACTGGCTATAAGCATTGCGTTCTACTCCTTAGTTTTGGTGTTTTGTTTCTCTTTAGTATTAAAAGATCACACGAGAAATTCAGAGCACTTTTTACAGGGGCAGGACATGAAATAACTCATTATAATATGTTACAACAACTGGAGGTTTTACTATGAAAAAAGAATTAAGAATTGTAAGTCCTAATGGCCATTTAGGTTTTGCTCCTACGAAAGAAGGCAGCTTTAAGATTGCAGCAGCTACAAAACCAGATTATTATTGTGCAGATTCTGGTAGTGATGATATTGGACCAACAGCACTTGGTTCCGACCGTTCTGTGAGTATGTATAATTGGCAAAAACATGATTTAGAATTAATGCTCTTGGCAGCGAGAGAACAAGGTGTCCCTATGATTATAGGTTCTGCAGGTGATACCGGTGCTAATAGTCGAGTTGATATGTATGTACAAATTATTAAAGATTTAGCCAAAGAACATAATTTACCGCCTTTTAAAATTGGATACTTTTATTCAGAAGTAGAAAAGGAATTTTTAAAAAATCAAATGCAAAATGATGTAAAAATTGAAGGCCTAGACTCTCGAAATGATTTGACATTGGAAGAACTTGAAAACACAAAACGTATTGTGGCGGTTGCTGGTGTTCATCCTTTCATAAAAGCATTAGATTTAGGCGCTGATGTAGTTATTGGAGGACGATCTAGTGATGTAGCAGTATTTGCTGCACCTGCTATTCGTGAAGGTTTTCCTGAAGCAAATGCATATTATCTAGGAAAAGTATTAGAATGTGCATCATTTTGTGCAGAACCTTATGGCGCTAAAGAAAGTATTATTGGAACAATCACACATGAAGACGTAAAAGCAACAGCAATGCATCCTGATCAAAGATGTACTATTGCCTCAGTTGCTGGGCATGCAATGTATGAACGGTCAAATCCATATTTTGAATACTTTGCAGGCGGTATGCTAGATATGACAGATTGCCATTATGAGCAATATGATGAAAAAACATGCCGTATTACCGGTTATAAATATAAGCCAATCGAAGGGAAAGTTAAAGTTAAATTGGAAGGTGCCGGATTAATCGGTGAAAAATTTATTGGCATTGCCGGTGTCCGTGATCCATATACAATTGAAAATATTGATACAGTAATTAAGTTTGTAGAGGATCAAGTAGCTCAAGAATTTGCTGGAGTTGAATACAGTCTTAACCTCAAAGTGTTTGGGAAAAATGGTGTTATGGGCGATTTAGAGCCTGTTAAAGAGATTAAATCACATGAGTTGGCCATTGTAATTGAAGGCATTACACGTGATAAAGTCACTGCAGAGGAATTAACTTTATTTGCCACAAGACAAGTATTCTATTGTAAGCTACCCGAGGTTAAAGGAACAGCAGGTACAGCAGCTTATTTAATTGATGATGTTTTATATGCTGGACAGAGCTATAAATGGACATTAAATCATGTCATTCCTGTTGAAAATGCATTAGATCTCTTTGATGTGAGAGTGGAAGAAGTTACGTCTGAACAAAAAAATAAAGTTCTTAATTAAAAGGAGGTAATACTATGGCTGTAGAGTATTTGAAAGATTTAGCCAAAACAGTTCGTTCTAAAAATGCCGGTACCGATCGTATTACATTTGATATTATTTTTAATAATCAAGAGAACTACAATAAAGTATGTTCTAGTAATGTTATTACGCGTGAAAGTATGGCGAAACTATTTAACGTTTCCTCAGATCGCATTACAGATTTTGTACAATATAATCCTGCAAATGCAATTAAATTTACAATATCCCGCCTTACTCCAAGTGGAAGCCCTGGAGATGGGGACATTTTCGGCTCTCAACAATATGCACCCTTGTTAGATATTGAAATTCCCGTTTAAAAGGTACCCCATTTAAATAAAATACCCAGTAAAAGGCAATTTCAGTATAGAACTGACAATTGCCTTTTATATGTATAATGGTTCTTCTCCATCTTTACTACATAAAACAGCATAATCTTTCTCCCTCGCTCACCATCACGTAATTTTTTTCTCTGTGCCGGAAAAAGGGCATCCCATGATTGCTGGCAGATTGTCGAGAAAAAACCTAGACAAACATTTGCTTTTCTAGTTGTTTAATCCACTCAGCCTGTTTATCTAACTTGTTCGAAGCATTTTCTACTTTACTTTTCTCTGTAACCGTCAACCCAATTTGAACATTTTTTGCTCATTAAGGATGAACACTTTTTATTCGTTAAAGA
>NZ_JBBOWV010000002.1 GCF_038007305.1 Solibacillus sp. FSL W7-1436 | reverse complement strand
GTTGTGTATGTCTTTATTAAATGAAACTGCACCCGAGGTAGATAATGTAGGAACACAAATAAATGAAGATATAAAAAACATTTATGAAAGTCCAAATGAATAACAAAAAAACAAAAAATAAAAGTGAGGTTTTTTAAATGGGTAAATTTTTCATGGGGTTATTCTTCGCTATCGTATGTATAGCACTAGCATTTATTTTATGGAACGGTACAGTTGCACAGGAAAAGGATTTTGAGGGCAAAGTTAAACAGGACATTAGCGAAATTTACAAAGATCCAAATTCTAACTCAATTCCAGCAGTTACAGGTGGAAACTCTTAATTAGTAATTAATGCATAAAAGCGAATGCTTTGTGTTGATAGCCGTTAGGTTGTGTATGTCTTTATTAAATGAAACTGCACCCGAGGTAGATAATGTAGGAACACAAATAAATGAAGATATAAAAAACATTTATGAAAGTCCAAATGAATAACAAAAAAACAAAAAATAAAAGTGAGGTTTTTTAAATGGGTAAATTTTTCATGGGGTTATTCTTCGCTATCGTATGTATAGCACTAGCATTTATTTTATGGAACGGTACAGTTGCACAGGAACAGGATTTTGAGGGCAAAGTTAAACAGGACATTAGCGAAATTTACAAAGATCCAAATTCTAACTCAATTCCAGCAGTTACAGGTGGAAACTCTTAATTAGTAATTAATGCATAAAAGCGAAAATGGAAGGGACTTCGCAAAATGCAAAGTCCCCTTTTTATTTTCCTTTTCGTCTAGCGAACTTTATCATTTGTACGCCTTTGGGTTTATAACTCCTTTTTAAGAAGTTATCTTCCTCAAAGTCGGAGTTTTTTATCAAAAGCAAATAAATTTTTTTACGTTGGATCATTATAAAAAATTTTATTCGTGCTACGCATGAGCAAGCTCACTTTTGACAAAAAAGCTCTACTACATGATAGGCGTTGCTTACCGAAAGGAAAAAATTCAGCCTTTCGACTTGCAATTGCTCGCTATACGAAAAGGGATATAAAAGGAGGTAAAAATTCGTGGGAAAATACTTAGTAGGTATGGTCTTACTGCTCTTTCAAACCTTAATTTTTTATCAAGGGTATTTGCAAATGAGTACGAACTATACAAAACAATCCATTAATACCATTGTGGAATCACATGCTCAAATAGCAAGATTTAAAGGGCAATTCACACCGGAAATCAAACAATCCTTAGAAGATAATTTAAAAAAACTAAAGAAAGTGGATATTGATAATGTTGAGTATAAACTTACTGAAACATTAGTATGTACACGAAATCAATTTACACCCGAGCAAGAGATAACTTATGAAATCATTATTCCCATTAAGAATGTAAACAGCAAACTATTTAATGGGGCAGATAAAGATTTACTGTACCCTCAAAGAGGTAGTGTCACATCGGAAATGAAATGCGGTGAGATTTAAATGGGGCAATATTTATATGGGGTAGCATTAATTTTCTTCTTACTAGTTTGCTACGTTGTATTTCACGAAACACAGCTCTATCAAGAACATTATTTAAAGGCGAAATATGTTGTAGAAGAAGTTGCTACAGCCGGAGCACAGTATAACTATTTATCTGATTATGCAGACGGGTACTACAATTTCTATCAAGATGAAGGAGAAAAAGCGATTCATCATTTTATACGTTCAAACTTCAATTTAGATAACGATTTAATGCCGTTGGAAGCTGGAAAAGGTTATTGGCATGAACAGATGAAGTATGAAGCTACTTTTATTGATTATCAGTCACCACAATACACAGCATTTCCCGGAACGTATTCTTACACTCATTTTGGAAAATTACATGAGATAACGTTAAATGGGCCAAGCGTAATAGTCACACTAGATGTTGGCAGAGCACCATTAAGAATTAGTAGGTTATTCAAAGATGATTCAACAAACTATGTAACAGCTATACACACATTCGAAGATTAAAACATTAGGAGGAATTTATATGAAAAACAAATTATTTATCGCTGCATTAGCTGCAAGTATCACAGTACCGGTTATGGTTGCCCCAGTAGACACGTTAGCATCGGGAAAAACATTTTCAGACGTATCACCAAAAAATCCTTACTACAACATTATCAACACAATGGCAGACAAAGGCATCATTAGTGGTTATGAAAACGGTATGTTTAAACCAAACGAAACATTAAGCCGTAAACATGCAGCAGCACTTATTAACCGAGCAGTAGCCATTAAACCAATTCGTAATGTTGCCGTACCAAAAGACTTAACGAAAGCTAACCCTTATTACAATGATATTATGGCTCTTTTAAACGCTGGTTTAATTCAAGTAGATGGGAAAGGGAATGTGAACCCGAATAAAGCGCTTAATCGTGGGGAAATGGCAAAAATCTTAACTGTAGCATATGGCTTAAAAGGCTCAAAACACCCTTTAAAGGACGTTTCAAAGGCAAACGAACCTTATGTAGCAGCACTCTATGAAAATAACGTTACAACAGGTTTTGAAGATGGTACGTTCAAAGAGCAGCAGTCATTAACAAGATCACATTATGCCGTATTCATGTATCGTGCTATGGAAGTAAAAAACGGTGGAAATACAAATGTGCCAAATCCAGCACCGACACCGACACCACCAAAAACTATCACAATGAATAGTACGGATAAAGAAATTCATGATTATATCAAATCAAGCAACTTATTTGAAAAAGGAATTGAAATGCCAAACCCTATTGCATTAAAAGAATTTGAAAGTTTTAAGAAGGTTCTTGTAAATACAGAAAATATTTTAGAAGGAACAAATTTAAAAGTAACTTATTTATCGGGAAGTACAATTTATCTAAGACAGGATAATTGGAAATTTGTTGACCGATTATTAACGTCACAAGTTGGTTTTGAAACTGACCGAGCAAAAGGATTTCAAAAAATTTCTTTTGATTATACGTTACCTCACTCACAAGAAGTTGCGAAACGTATTTTAAACATAGTATATGGTTCTGATTTTGATACAAAAGAAATTGGGGCGATGATTGATAAGAAAATTGAAGAAGGTTTAAAAGATACAAACAAAGTATTCCGAAATATAGAAATTTTAGAAATGAACGGATTTAAAATTCGTTTAGGTGTAGATAAAGACGGAGAAGCAAATCATTTTTGGATAGATATTAGAAAACAATAGTACAAATCCATTTAAAGAAAGGTGAAAAAAATGAAAAGAATATTTTCGTTTCTCCTAATCTTTGTACTTGTATTCAGTAGTTTTCCATCTCAATTATTTGGAGGAATTTTTTCTAGCCAAAATGCAAAAGCAAACAGTGAAGTTCCCTTTTTTGATGGGGTTAATTATTTAGAAATCCCACAATTGATACCAGGAGAAGGCAATGAATACGTCCGAGTAGATAAAAAAGGTTTATCGGGTGTGCAATATTTAGGAGATTTCCGTTATGCCACAATATATGAAGGTAAATTATCTGGAAGTCCGTCCTCTGATAATACGGTATTTAATGCAAATGGAAAATCAACAAGGGCATATGCTGGAGATAAATGGTATCATGTTGTCCCTAAAGGGGGAGGAACAGCCCGAAATATAATTCGTATAGAGGATTTGACAAGTACAGAGTTTGTTCAACGTTATGGGGGAAGTCTTGAAAATTATGAACAACTACGTACTTATAGTGTTAGGGACGCAAAGTTAAATCGTTATGGGGATTTTTACTATATAGGTAATGTGGTGAAAATGGCCGGAGGTTATGCAGAAAATACAGGCCCTAGTTTTGATAGTACCAACCCAACACGCTTACGTATTTTAAAAACAGTCTACCCTCAAATTACAAGTTTCATTTCAAGTGCCAATTTTATAGACGTTGGAAAAGCTGTTACGTTCGATTTAACGGCCTATGAGTATAATTATAACGGAAGTAAACTTGATTACAATATCACAGTTACAGATGAAACTGGAAAAAAAGTTGGAGGTATTAATAAATCCGTCAATTCAACTAAAAATGCAACAGGTGGACTTGCAACACAAGATCGTGGACACACAGGAAAATTTGATGGAAAAAATGTTTTCTCTTATACGCCTGTTCAACCCGGGACATATACAGCAAAAGTCCAAGTAACTGATGAAGTATTACGTACTTCCAATACGATTACAAAAACATTTATTGCAAGACAAACAGGAGAACCATTTTTAGAAGTTACACCCGATACAAGATCAATTAAAGTAGGGGATAAAACAACCTACCAAGCTTTTTATACAGATAAAACAGGTAAACAAACAGAAGTAACAAATTTAGCCTCATGGAAAGCTGTTAAAACGAATATTGCAGCAGTAGGGGCAAAAGGTGAGTTCACAGGTCTAGCCGAGGGTACAACAGAAGTTGAGGCAGTTTATGAAGGGTTAAAAGGGAAAGCAAATTTAATTGTTGGTACAACGACACCCCCACCACCCCCACCACCGGAAAATCCAAATGAACCACCTACGGTAGAACTAATCGTACCGGAAGAAGTTAGTGTCGGAGAAAATTTTTGTGCCGTTGCTAATGCATTTGATATAGACGGAACGATTGAAGATTACGCATGGGGCTATGGAGGTGTTGGATTCCCTACAGGCAAACGTCCATGTGATTTATATTATGAAGAAGAAGGGGAAGAAACGATTTTAGTAACTGTTACTGATGATGATGGAGAAACAGCAACAGACGAAAAAATAATTAGGGTTGTAAAGCCGAAACCAACAGCTTACTTTAAGGCCGAAGGTACTTTTAAAGAAAATCGTAAAATGAGTTTAAAAGCAGCTCACCCATATAACAATAATGAACGAGCAATGCAGATGTACCCAATTACGAAACAAACATGGAAAATAGAAACGGTAGACCCTTCAAAACAAAACTTATTGAAAATTGTACAAAATATTTCCGGTAACGTACCTCATACCCAAGTAATTGATATGCTGCTTAAAACAGTAGGCGAAATTAAAGTGACACGCTACATAGAAAATAGCATAGGGGATAGTGCAACATATACAACCACTATAAATGTTATTGAGGATAAAAAGCCGGTTGCAGATTTTGAAACAGCACAAACGATCTACAGGGAAATGGAAAACAATGTTGCTACAGCAACAATTGAAATGAAAGACAATTCCTACTCATTAGATGATGAAATTCAAAAGCGAGTTTGGCGTATTGCTTATGATTCTAATAATGATGGAAAATTTGATGATGAACAATTTACTGTTATAAATGATGGTAATTTAGAGACAACTAAATATGTCACTAATAAAGTAGGTAAATATTTAATTGAATTAGAAGTCTTTGAAAAATACATCCATGAAACAATTCCTCAATTCGTAGACCTTACATTCAATAAAGCAACAACCGATCTAAGGTTTGCTAATACGGATTCAAAAACAGTAAGTACAAAAATTGTTGAAGTAGATAACCTAGAACCAGTAGTTACTATAGGAGCAAAAGAACCTATAAAAAACGTATCAGTCCAATATGATTTAGTTAATTCACCATACAGTGAAGCTCAATTAAAAGCATTGACACCATTTTTAAACAATTTATTAAAAGGCCATAACCTTGAAGCGGATATTAGCTTTTCGGATTCATTTATCAGCCATAAAGTAATGAGTACATCTGGACGTGAATATGGAACTCCTGTTGAGAATAGGGCGTTTGTTATTGATATTTATGGGGATGTATATACTATGAAGTCAAATTCCCC
The DNA here is from genome assembly GCF_038007305.1 of Solibacillus sp. FSL W7-1436. Classification (NCBI taxonomy): domain Bacteria; kingdom Bacillati; phylum Bacillota; class Bacilli; order Caryophanales; family Caryophanaceae; genus Solibacillus; species Solibacillus sp. FSL W7-1436. Next base: position 51,828 of record NZ_JBBOWV010000002.1, on the reverse strand, counting down.
CATTAATGTAACGTCTCAAGATATGATTGCTACTAAATTAAATTTACCAGCAAAAGCAAAAGAGGTACTTACTTTTAAAAGTGACATATCAAATGGTGGGATATTCAATTACATTCTATTAGAAAATGGAGAAGTTTATGGTTTAGGGAAAACGCAGCTAGGTCAATTAGGATTCACGTATGTTGATGGCTATTCCACAAGTCCTTATATTCAAAACCCTGTAAAAATCAATCTTCCTAAAAAAGTAAAAGAAATGGCGGTAGCTGGAGATAATGGTATTTTCCTATTAGAAGATAATACAGTCTATGTAACGGGGAAAACATTCGGTGAAAGCAGCACTGCTATTAGGAGAGTTACAAATGTTCCAACAGGAATGATACAAAAAATATACAAACATAGAGCATATAACAATGATACAACAATTTACCTAATGGAAGATGGTACAGTATACGAAACTGATATGTACGCTGGAAGTACACCAAACAAATTAAATATACCTGAAAAAATAAAAGATGTTTCATTAGGGAATCGTGTAACACATTTTATTTCTGAAAGTGGTTCGCTATATGCGAAAGGGAATAACGAATTTTTCCAATTAGGTCAAGATTTTGGTACAACAAATGATAAAAATGGTTACGTCATTCCATACTCACCAACAGGTATTGTCAAAATTAATACACCAAAAAATGTGAAAGAAGTTGCTGCTGCTGAAAACTGGACACATTTTTTAATGGAAGATGGAACTGTATATGTATCGGGAGGGTATTATCGTTCCTCTGATACGCAAGGAGGGGGAATTGGTAGAACACAAGTTAAAGATATGGCACTCTTAGCATTACCTTCAAAAGCCGTACAAATAGTAAGTGTTAATTCCAGTTCACATTACCATACATCAATTGCTCAAACGGATATAGGAAATCTCATTTTACTAGCCAATGGAGAATTATATAATACAGGTGGTCCGAACAATGGTTTAAAAAAATATAATTTGCCACCAACTCTTACAATCCAACAGCCAAAAGCTAATACACAATTTTCACAACAAGTTGGCTCAATGTATATGGCCACTTTTACGAGGGATCAAATGAATGCAGATACCATTCGTAATAAAATGAAAAAAGCCAATGGCTATTATATCGGGATTGCCCCGGAAGGAAGCCGAGCAGCAGTTCAAACAGTAATTAGTGAAAACAAGAACAAAGGCACGTTTATTAATATAGGTACAACACATAATGACACAGCTTTAAGAACTGCTTTAACAAGTCTTGCTAATCATATTATTGAGACACAAAGCAGTAATACAATTGAAATTGAATTTTTATTAGACACAGCAACAGGCGTTAATAAAGCTACTTTAGAAAGTAAAATTAATTCGATTTTAAAAACTTATATCACTGGAAATTCATCTTATTCAGTCGTTACAAAAGTAAGAGAAATTACAAACGATTATCAATTTAGCAATACAAAATTAGATGAAAAACATAAGTATGTAGTAGCTGTTAAAAATTCGGCCTATTCAGCAGATTTAGAGAAACATATTACAGCAACAAACCTTGTAAATAACGCTTATTTCTTCGGTGTAGGGTCAAGTACCAATAAGGCCATAATAGACCGTATCGTGTCGAAATCAATGAAAAAAGGTGCTTATATCAACAATACAGGCATTGATGCAGCATTAAATACAGTTTCACAACAAATTTTAAATCATTTAGACCAAAATAGAGGGATCACGGAGCTGTTCATTACAACAGATGAAGAAATCGGGTATCTCTCACAGTATTCAGACTATGAAAAAGATAAACAGTTTGATAGTTATTGGAAATATCAACATGAATTAAATTTCTTTGAAAGTGAAACAGGCTTGATGCCAAACCGAAATATCAAATTAAAAAGTCCTTATCGAAATCTTGATTACACAGGACGTTACCAAGTAGCCCATGCAGCACAAGATGATCCGTTGACGAATGTTATGTCACAGGATTTAATTAGTCGCTTTACGGACTACCGTAAATGGTCAAGTGAGGCCAATAACCTACGTGTGTATGTGCATAAAATGCCATCGGCAGACTTCTCATTTAACCTTAATACAAATGGTAATTTAACTGTTACTTCTTTAGGTAAAGATACAGACAAAGCGAGTATAAATGTAGGGTTCGGCCCGGGTTTACAAGCTCAATCCTTCAGTTACCGTACAGGTACAGGAGATTGGATTGATGGTACACCACCTAGCCCGATTAATTTATCATTAACATATGAGGTTCGTAATACCGTAACCGATTTACAAGGTAAAACGGCCAGCATGATTAAGAAAATTTCAAGAAACAATTTACCACCGGTTGCACAATTCATAACAGATAAAAATATTTATGAAGATGGAAATACGGTTGTCATTACAAACCAATCTTATGATTCAAATAATGATAACTTAAATGCCGTTTGGTACATGAAGAAGAAAGATGCCAGCGATTCTACTTACAAACAATTTGCTACAGGAGCACTTACTAATGGGGTAGGCAATACTGGATGGCATCCGAAAATAAATAATATTTCGTGTGAACAATATACAGGTGCTTTTTCATGTTTCTACACCATTAAATTAGTTGTTACAGACCCACATGGAGCAAAAAGCGAAACTACTCGAAATATTGAAGTTGTTATGATGAATTTAGAACCTATTTCATGTATGAAAATACCAACACCTAATTACATCGGAGATACTATTACGATTAAAAATTGTGCGAGTGATCCAGAAGGGCAGCCATTAGGAATTAGTTATTTAGTCGAAAAACCAAATGGAGCACTACTTGTATATGCTCAAGGTGATTCTAACGTATTGAATAACGGTGACTTAACTTTAACTTTCAATTCTCACCCAGAAGATTTAGGGAAATGGATAATCACTCAATTTGTTACAGACGGTTTTAACGATGCTAGTTCAACAGGAAACCTTGACGTATTAAATCAGACTGTAAAAGGTAAAGTTCTTCATACAGAACAGTGGTTAAAAAACATTCAAAAATATAATCTTCAATATCCTTCTAAAGCATTTAATTTAGACCCTTCAAATGGGTTGGTGGAATTTTTCAAAGGTGAGCGCTTCTTATTAGAAACTGAACCGACAAGACGAGCAGCTAATATTAAGGTGACAATTGTTGAATATCCAACTTATAATACGAACCTTACGTTAAATCATGGTGACATATGGAACGGTAATTTATGGGCCGAAGAAATGTACTTCAAATTCAAAGACAAAGAAGAATTGTCATTCTTATTTGAGGCCACATTCGAAAACGGATGGAAAGCTACCGACACAGTAAAAATTAAGATCCGTGATGAAAATTATTGGACACAACATACAGCCTATTAAAAGAAAACTATCCGGCTCAAAAGCTGGATAGTTTCTTTTATGAGTTTATTTGAAATAAAGTCGTACCGTTTGTAAAAAAGATTGATTAAAATGAATATCGATTTATTAAAACCTAGATATAACAAGGATTTTAAATGATTTTTAATCAATCTTTATTTTAAATTAGCCAGTTTTGCTCAAACTTTTTTATAAAAAGATTTTTTTGTGGCATTGATATAACAAGGTTTGTAGCTTATAAATTATCAAACTTTTTTATAAACACATAGCATGTTTTTTAGCAGCCATGTTTGTATTTAGATGGAATAATACGGACTTTCTAACTCAAATTTTTCATTGTAATTTATTTTTTCCATTAAATCATGCCACGTTAAATATATAGTGCTTTCAATATCATCTTCCACTATAGCCCAATCAGAGTTATTGTTTTGGAACCATTGTTCTAATTCATCTAATGATGAACAATCAAAAGGGAATTGTGAAAAGTAATATGGCTTATAGTTTTCTTCAAGTATGCAAAATGTTTCAACGGAATAATTTAAAAGAGCAAAATTCCTTAATTCTTCTGCATAAAATTTATGGTCATATTTTTCGTTTACCCCTATTTCATCTAATTTTTCAATCATAGAATCAATGACTGAATTTATCTGTTTATTCTTTTCATTAAAATAATCATGTTCTTTGGTATGAACAAAGTAATAACATGTACCGTATTTCAATCTGATAACCCTCTTTCAATTATTTGATGCATTGGAATTATAGCATCGGGTATTGAAACCCACTACAAAAACAGGTTTAAATCCTTTGTCATTTAATAAAATATTTTATCCATAATATGAGCTTAAAACCATTTATTGTCCTTATTTTGTAGACTAATGACAATTTTCATGGTATAATGTATTCAAGAATACTTTTAAAAAGTGTTCTTCTCAAAACCCCTTGTGTATAGTGCGGAGATAAAATCCGCACACTTTTTTTTTCCGAATTAAGATACTTGAAAGTTTTTTATATAAGATGGAAACACTTTGTTCATCCGTAATGGAAGCTGCAAGGTGTGTTTTAGTAAAAACAATTTGATATAAAGAGGTGGATTTTATTATGACAATCATATTACCAATCGTCACTCTATTTATCGCTATTGTACTTATTCGAAAATTAATACGGTTTGCGTTGAAAGCGGTTGTTTATATCGTTCTTTTTATGTTGATAAAAGATGCACTATTTATCGGACTGAATTATTTGCCGTTCTTTAATTAGTAGAAAAGGAGATTATTATGAGTGAAGTTAATACAAGGGATCATTGCTTAAACTTTGAAATTAACTTGATCCATACAATCGTAGGTGTACCGTATCAAAATGAAGATAATACTTTAGAAAAAGAAAAGTTTGTAAAGAAATATCAAAAAGAGCTAGACGAAAAAACCTCAATTCTATTTAATGCTATGCATGATGTAATAGTAGGGGATGTAAAGGTATTTCGAATAAATAAAAGGGACTTAATCGCAGCAAAAAGCTTAGAGGATGCTGTTCATTGGTACAAAGAAAATTTTGCTAGTAATGAAACTAATACAATAGAGAGTATTTCAGAAATAGCTGATTTAAAAAGCTATAAAGTTACTTTAAAATGTATTTCCCCGAAGTATCTAAAATATAGCCGATACGAAGTATTACAAAATAAGTATGCAGCTAATGAACAATCAACAACCTTTACTGTTCCGGGTGACGAGCTGCTATTAGCTGAATGGAATGGTGTTCCGTACTTATTTGATTACCAAAAATAAGATGTAAGTTTTGGATAGGAGGATTTTTTTTGAGTAAGAAATTCAAGATGTTTTCGTTCCCGATAGCTGTAATTTTGCTCATTGTGGGAGCTTTGATTTACCATTTTAATGATTCTGCATTTCCAATAGAATTAATTATGTGTTCATTTTTATTAATAGGTGGTTTAATTTTATTCGGAATTTTACTTGATAAGGCAGAGCATAGTTATACGGATGAACGAAGTCGTAGAAGTCGATATTATTAAATAATAAGAATGAAGGAGTTCAAAACATGAATAAATGGAACAATTATGAAACGTTAGAACATTTTAAAGGCAAAGTATGGGTTAGTAAATCGCTTGCAACAGAAAAGAAAGGCAACGTTTGTGTATTTTTTAAAGATGATTTTCACGTCCTAGCCTATATTTCCCCGAATCAGTTAGAAAAGAATGATTTATCTACAGTAGTAAAAGCAATAGTTGAAGCAACAGGGACTAGCTTGATGCTGGAAGATAAATTGAGTAGTTAAAATCAATGCTATTAGGGATTGCCTAAAGGTCTGCTAATAACGCCAGCCATGCTAAAGCAAGGGGCTTTTATTGCATCTCGCTTCCCTCTAAAAAGCCCGATAACAATAAGCTGTAGAGCATGGCAGCAAGCAGCCAAACTCAACAGCTTATAAGTTCCTGTTCTTTTTTTACGAGTGAACGACAATGGAAGATCAAAACCAAAATACAAAAGAATTGAAAAGAATAGAAAAGATTAAAAGAGGAAAGGACGTGAACAAGTTTCACGTCCTTTTTTATGTTCGGATTTTCCTTTTCGTCTAGCGAACTTTATCACTCTTACGCCTTTGGGTATCTAACTCCTTTTCAAGAAGTTATCTCCCTCAAAGTCGGAGTTTTTTATCAAAAGCAAATAAATTTTTTTACGGTGGAACGTTGTAAAAAATTTTATTCGTGCTACGCATGAGCAAGCTCACTTTTGACAAAAAAGCTCTAAGTTCGTGATAGGCGTTGCTTACCGAAAGGAAAAAATTCAGCCTTTCGACTTGCAATTGCTCGCTATCCAAAAAGGCGAACAAAAAAATCTTAAAACACAAGGGAGTTTTAAAACATGAACACATTACAAACAGCAAACCAAACAGAGACAGAAACAATTTTAGAAGTAGTTTCACTACATCAAAAGGTGAAAAAGTTACCTAAAAAGCTACAAGCTTTTCAAACAACTATTAAAAGTCCAGATGATGTTGCAGCAGTCGGGAAATTGGCTATTGAACTAATTGGAGATTATGACCGAGAAGTATTTTTAGTAATCGGTGTTTCGACTAAAAATCAAATTTCCGTCATTAATAAATGCCATGTTGGTACGGTTAATGCCTCACTGGTTAGCCCCCGTGAAATAATGAAACCTTTAATAATGCACAATTGTACATCTTACTTTATTTTCCATAATCATCCTAGTTTTGTACTAGTTCCGTCACCCGAAGATTTAGCTATTACAGAAAGAATGGCTAAAGTTGGAGAGATAATGGCGATTGAATTAATCGACAGTTTAATCGTTTCTGATAGCAAATATATTTCATTAAAAGAAAAAGGCTATCTATAATATAAAAAATAAAATCCGTTGATAAAGTCTACAAAATGTAGACTTTATCAACTATAAATTATATACTTAAATGGAGAGTGAAAAGTATGACAGATAACTATTTATATGATGTTACGCACTTAAATAAAAAGACCGAAAAAGAGCTAGACCAAATGCTTTTAGAGCATGGTTACGATTTAAACGATTTTGTAGATATGGCTTTCCGTGTTGAAGTTTTATCGCATTTAATTGAAACCTAAAAGGGGTTGGAAAAATGACATTCGAAAAAATGTTAGAGGAATTAGAGGGAAATGGTTTTAAAATTATTCGAAAAGAAAATAAAGCTCGTATTATAAAAAATAATAAAGCAATGACTTATAGTGCTGCTGAATGGGACAGGTTAAACACGCAAGAAAAAATTATGGAATTAAATGCACTTCACAAGGCCTTTTAATATAAGGGGGTAATGCCCCCTTATATTATTTTAACGGCTAACACATATTCAAATGCTTATTACAGGGAGGATATTATAGCTATGTTTAACTTATCATTTTTAAGTAATTTAAATAAAGGCGATAAAGTTTTTGTCGATACGAATACGGGTGTGAGTTATAGCAATGTATTTTTTGAAAGTCAAAATGAAATTCATATTATTATTCACGATTATTTGCACGACAAATTTATTGAAATTGAAAAGAGTTCCATTGTCGAAATTTTTAATGAAACAAAAAATGCAGCTATACCTTTAATAAAGCTGCAAAGGAATGTACCCAGAGAAAAACAACGATTATTTACTTTCTTAGATAGTGAACATGAAGAAAATTATGACTTACTTTTAGAAAAGTGGCCATTAGCTAAAAATGATAAAGAATATGCATCGGCACTTTATATATTGGCAATCCCTATGATTTTTAAAAAGATTCAAAATCGCTATCACGCTTTTGAAACACCTATAGATTGGATTTTTGATTATGAATGTAAGTTTTCAGAAGATGCTTATACCCTTTTTGGCGTAACAGAAGAAGAACAAGAACGTTATGTTATTGATTATGATTTAACGGATTCTATGAAGCATTTAGGGCGATTGGCAATGCATTTATGGAATGGCTACAAAGGATTTCACTTGCTGCAATGTATCAATACATTAGAGCCGAAATATATAGTTGCCATGAATCAAGCTATTATTATTAGATTTGAAAATTGATTTAATGTCCTTATTGGAGTGATTTTTATAAAACGCTATGTATTAAAAGTAAATGATTCTAATTATGTGACTTCAATAAATTGGATCATCGTAATAATTCCAGTTATAGCAACAGGCCCATTTGAAGATGCTCTCATTCTTGAAGAAAATTATCTAAATGAACCCATTGGACATAATGGCTATGACAAGTCCACTACTCGTAAAGACTTAATTATCATGCATTATCCGGCAATTGATTTTATAAAAGTAAAGATTGTTTTTGATGAAGAATTAGAAGCGCCTTGAAATGAGAAGATTGTTAAGTAGGCTATATATAGCCTACTCAATCTATCATACCGTGTAAAAAGCAGTATAAACAAAGTTCAGTTTATTAATACAAACAATTGAAAAAGGAGGTTTTCTAATGTACAGAGAACTATTAGAAAAAATGGTGACAGAGCAAAATATCGAAGATTTAAAAATCCTTAATGAAATTTTGGAACAGTTTAAAAAAGGTGATGTGTATGATTTTTCTAAATTAAAATCATTGCAAGAAAAAACAAGAATATTAGTGATTGCAGCATTATCAGAAAAGTATTTAGAGCCTACGACTAATTTTGTTTTCCAACGTGAAAGTGATCCGATTATTAACCAAAAGATTTTTGCAGATATTCTTTCTTCTTATGGCCATAATTTTGATATTAGAAAACTGAATACTTATTATAAGCGAGGGAAAATGCCGGCAGCAGATTTAACGATTAATGGAACGCCTTATTGGTACGAGAGCACAGCAGAAAAGTACGCTTTATCTTTAGAGGATGATAATTTTTATCCTCAGAAATTAAATTTAACTAATATAACTCATATTGATTCCCAAGCCAATTATATAGTTAAAAACGGAACTAATAGGAGCTAATATACTAACTCAATACTTTTTAGTAGTAGAACCCTAATTTCCAATGAAAGGAATGCTAATTATGACGGAAATGGTTTGGTCTAAAGATGGTCAAGGAGAGTTTGATTTTGATTATTTGTTAAATATTACTAATCGACATTTTGTGAACCTTATTGCAAATTCCATAAATGGAGATTATTTTAAATCAATTAAAATTCTTAAGGATAGTTCATCTGTACAGGTAATAATAGCTAATAGATGGGGTGTTAAAATTTATTATTTTGATACTAAAAGTAAAAGTTACCAAGCATCAATAATCGATGCAGACAATTTAGTTTGGGCATTAAAAGTTATACTAACAGAGAGCTAATAAATCAATTAATTAGGGATTGCCTAAAGGTCTGCTAATAACGCCACCATGCTAAAGCAAGGGGCTTTTATTGCATCTCGCTTCCCTCTAAAAAGCCCGATAACAATAAGCTGTAGAGCATGGCAGCAAGCAGCCAAACTCAACAGCTTATAAGTTCCTGTTCTTTTCTTAACGAGTGAACGACAATAGAAGATCAAAACCGAAATACAAAAGAATTGAAAAGAATAGAAAAGATTAAAAGAGGAAAGGACGTGAACAAGTTTCACGTCCTTTTTATGTGCTTATTTTTCCTTTCGTACGCGAACGCTAATATATCAGACAGCTGTAACGTTTCTAACGTGAGGGACAGCTCACGTTATCTCCGAACAGCTGGCACAACCTGTATAGACGGCAATTTTTTTTAAGGGCATCAAACAAGTTTGATTAAAAAAAATGGCGTGGCTTCACTTCGTTACGGTCTATACAGAACGTGCTACTGAATATTGAGCTATGCCTACCGAAAGGGAAAAATTCAGCCTTTCGACTTCTCTTATTCGCTTAACAAAAGGAACGCACAAAATTAAAAAAGACAGGGGCAAAAACAAAATGAATAAAACAACAAATACAGAAAACTTAAAAGATGAACACGTAATTTATAAAATTTATCAGTTCCATGCAATTTTTGATGTAGCCTATAAAAATGAAAAACAAGCACGACAAATTGAAGATGAAAATGGAAGTCATAAAGATAGTGTTCGCCCGGTGTATATTATTTTAAGTGAAAAAGAATATGAGGAAGAAGCCGACTTTTTCCCAATCGAAAACTATCAAGCCTTTTCAAATTATAATTATGAAGTCATTAAAAATCTTTATTTTGAAGATTTTGCCCGAGAGTGCAAAGAGTGTGAGGATTTATTAGATAATGGATTTTTAGTGGATGACACGGATTGGTATTGTTCAAAAGAATGTTTACATAAAAAATTTTCAGAAGTTGAATATCTGGAAATGTACGATAACGAACAAGCTTTCTGGACAGAGCTACTATAAAAAAAGAAACCCGGTTAGAAATACAGGGCCGGGTTCTTTTATTTCTTTAAATGGGGCTACAGCTGCAAATAACCCTATTAATAATTGTAATCGAGAATACATGAGTACGTGAAAATCATTTCTCAAATCGTCTCAAGTCGAAATTACAACGCCTTATTTGAAGAATTTTGCTATTTATACAGTTGCAGCTTCATTTAATTCGTCTCGAATTTTATAAATAATTGGTCTGGAAACATTTGTGTATCTATGAATATCCATTATTGTACTGTTGTTATTGAGCATACGAATAATCGTATCATAAATAACCTTGTCTTGACCCGTTGCGTCTGCTGAATATTTCACGGGACGACCTTTGTATTTTCCTTGTTCCTTTGCAATTTTAATACCTTCGGCTTGAGCCTTTTTAATACGAGTTCGTTCTTCTTCAACCATCCAACTAAGTAAATTTAAAACAATATCACTAACTAGAGTGCCGATCCCTTCCACATTTTTATAATTGGTAGTATTTAAAATCGGCATATCTAAAATGATAATATCTATTTCGTTTTCTTGAAACCATTTCCATTCATTTATGATGTCAACTTTTGTTCGACCAAAACGAGATAAATCTTTAACTACGAATATATCACCAAATCGAAGCTTCTTTTTTAAAGCTTGATAAACGGCACGATTATTAAAATCTTTGCCTGATTCTTTTTCAGTGAAAATTTTTTCGCAGCCATATTGTTCCAGTGCTTCTATCTGACGTTGTAAATTCTGTTCTTTTGAACTAACACGAGCATAACCGATAATCATAAGCTTTCACATCCTTAAATTAACAAATATATTGTGATATTGATAATTAGTTATTATACAGTTTAAATTTTACACTACTCATTAACGAGCGTAAAGGCCTTTAAATGAAAGATAAATAAAGGTGTACTTTTAATTTACACATTGCTAAAAATAATTGTAGTTATTCACTACAAAATACTTGTATATATCACGAAACTGTATTATAATGGTATTAGATACAAATAGTGTATAAATTTTTTTAAGGTGGTAATTGGGTGGAAGGTTTACAGAAAATTTTTGAGAGATTCCCAAATGTGGAGAAGAAAATAAAAAATTTGGAGGAAGTTGTCTTTTCGAATAAAGAGTTTGTTTTTTATCAGTTGGCTTTATTCATTAACGACCCGAAAGAATATCAATTTTCTTTAAATACGCTTTACCAATATTTAACGGATGAAGATTTATTATTCGCCTTGAATATCATTGTTGAATACTTCCAGAAAGAAACTGATTTAATGCGAAGCATTGAAAAAAGTATATACAATGACAATCTTTTGAAAAATGAAACTTTAATAACTCAAACGATGTTTGCAAAAATAATTGAAGAAAAAACTGGAAAGCCCTTTAAACAGGGGAATATCAATGTTTATTTCAAAAGAGGTAAAAAGATTCCCGGGGCCGACTTAATAATAAATAAAACGCCATATTGGAAAGAAAGTACAGTAATGGAGTTTTTAAAAAAATCTAATTTGAAAGAGTGATTATAATGCGTACTTGTAAATATTGCGGGACTGAATTAATTTTTGAGGGCGAATTTAAAGAGGTTAAATATTTCTCATGTACTTTTTGTGAAATGGATTTCACAGAAGAAGAGACAAGCTTTGACCGTAAACGTAAACAATTCGTTCCAGAATACGTTGATCCGTCAGCAGTATTAACAACTAAACAAATGTTGAAAACCGATACAATCACTTTATTTTATTCTTTACGTGAAACGAATAAAATGTGGTTTCATTACAAATCAACATTAGAGCGCTATAACAAAATTGAATTAGATGAAGAAATGAAAAAAATGCTGCACCCAATAAAAGATGAATATTACAAAGTGACGAAACAAAAGTTTGCACTTGAAAATATAATCCTGGAGAGAACGGGATTTCTTCCAAAAAAGATTACAGAAGAATTTTTAAACGGTTTGTGCTCAATGGGGGAAGTTTACAACGATAAGAGAATGTACATTTATATCAAATAAATTAATTGGAGGCGAACGCAATGCAAGCACCACAACAAAACGGATGGAATGTAAGGCAGCTTTTAACGATGGAGAAAAAACGAAATATACTTTTTGATTATCCTATTCAACGCCCAGCCGGGGTATGGAAACCCGAGCAAAAATCTTACTTAATCCATTCATTAGCACAAGGTATACCAGTTCCGGCTATCTTTCATTTAATAGTGAAGATAGATAGAGAAGCCCATACAAAAGACGGTGAAGTTATTATGAAGGAAGGGCATGTTGTAATGGAAAATGCAAAAGTCCGTTATGTACTTGATGGCAAACAACGATTGACTTCAATTTTTTCATATTGTCGTGGCGAATATGCTTTAGATGCCAGTACGCCTACCGTTACATTGCAAGATGAAGAGTTTGAAATGGCAAACAGATATTTTGATGAACTTGATATTGAGGTACAGGATGCTATTTTAGGATGTACAATTTCAAATTATTCATTTGATAGTGAAGAGGTTTCAGATGATGAAGTTGAAGATTTATTTTACCGATTAAATTCTAGTACGCCATTAACGCCACAACAAAAGGCTAAGTCCTTAATGGGGATCGGTTGGAGTGTTCGATTAAATGAAATTGGAGAGCACCCATTAGTTAGAGAATTGGCAGCCTTTTCACCAACACAATTAAAATCGGATGCACATATTACGGCTATCATTCAAACAATTATGATGAAGGAAAATAAGTATCCTTATAAAAATGTTTCTCAAAATGTTGTATCTCAATATTCAATTACGTTCAAAGCAGATACAGAAAATAAATTAGAATACTTTGATAAGGTAAGCCAAGCCTTTGAGTATTTAATTGAAGTATTCCCTAAAAAAGAACGAGTGCTTTTAAAGAAAGTAAATTTCCCTATGACAGTCATAACAGCTATGGAAGCAATCGAGAAGAATATTGAACCGGATGTATTTTATCAGTGGGCCGAATCCTTCAAACTAGCGTTAAAGGCCGAGGAAAGCGTAACTGACATTCCAACTAATTATGCTGAATATGGAGGCAAAGGTACAACGGATCGCCCTAAAGCCGATGGCAGAATGAAAGAAATGTTAAGACACTTCAATGAATATCTGGAAATATACAATCTAATTCCTAACCAATAATATTGAACCGAAATATAAAAGAAAGGAGGTTTTTTTAAAAATGATTTTAATGACTTTTGTTTATGAAAAAGAAAATGAAGTCGAAACTATTACTATAAGCAGTTCAACTATTGAATCTTGTTTTACAGAAGCCGAAATGAAAATTCCTAAAGGCTTTAAAATAGTGAATTGGTATTAATTAAAAATTGGAGGCATTAAAATGAAGCGTACAAACTCATTAATAAAATTTGAAAGTTTAAATAAACCTATTGATATGGTTATTTCCGAAGAATTGAATAGAACAGCAAAGATTAACCACGTATTTTTTATCCAACCAAAAAATATAAAGTTTGATATTTCGAGTTCAATTATTTTAGAAGAAAATAAATTTAATTGTTACTATTTTGTACAGTCGAAGGATGAAACATTTATTGGCCAGTACATAGTTGAGCAAATCCATACAGAAACATTGCTCCCAACTATTATTAATTTTGCTATGTTAGTAACAGAAAAATTAGGCGAAGCAGATTTCACATATGAACTTGCTGTAGAGCTTGCAGCTGCAACAAAGCCAGCAGCAGTTGAATTTGACCATGTAGAAAAAATTGGTGTACGTAAAATTGAGACAGAGAACGGTATCGTTGAAGTGCCTATTACACGAACTAATTTACTTTTTTTAGATCAAGACTTTGTAATTGAAGAAAAAATTTCAGAAATGAAATAAAATTTCATGGAAGAAATTAAAAAAGGGCATTTAACAATACGTGTTCTACATGGCAAAGAAGCAAAACGGTATAGAAAACAAAATAAGTTGAATAAAAGTTCTCATGGATATATTGATATTCAAAGGTATTTTAAGGATTTAGAAGCAACGAAAAATCATATCGTTTATGTACTTATATATAAAGAAGAAAATCCAAAGGGCTATTATTATAATGTCGTTAAAAGGCATGAACTATTTCATGCAGAACAATTAGCTTTAGGGCTAATCAAAGAAAACTCAAAAGAAAATCATTATAAGTTAGAAAAGGATGCCTATATGGACGGATTGGCATATGTAAAAGAAAACTATAATTTCTTTTATCATGTATGGTACAGAGCTAATATGTATATGTCCTTATTTGCAGAAGCTATAGGCAGCATAAAATTTCATAGAAGATGAAGAAAATGAGGGCTATTATATAGTTCTCATTTTTTATTTTTCAAATAAAAAAAGCCTAATACATTTAAATTAGGCAGATAATTTTTTACTTATTTTTTTTTAAGTAATCTTCGAGTAACTTCATTCCTTCATTGCTAATTGTAGTTTCTCCAATTTTAGTTAATTCGTTTTTAGGAAAGACTTTATTTGTAATTGGACAAAACCCTTCTTTTGGCAACTTTCTAATGATAATTTCCGTATCATTATGGCTTACATCGACATAATCATTGTATTTGATACCAAAAGTTTTTAAATAGTCAATTGGAATATTTACTCTTCCTTCTCTCGTTACTCGCCTTTTCACAAGTTTCAGCCAGCCTTTCCCTTTTTATATTCCGGCTTGTTCGGCCATCTTAATTAAGTCTGGATTTTTTGTTTCTTTTGCAAATTCTAAAGCCATTTTATTTTCACCGGCACGAATCAGTGATGTTACAATTTGTGTGTGTCTACGTGGATTTAATTCGATCTGGTCTTTATATAATAATACGTTATCATGGTCATTATTTAAATATGCAATTTCAAAGTTAATATAAGGATTGTCAATTTCTACATCTTCAAATATTGTCCCGATTTGACTAATTAAGTCTCTACTAATTAAATACGTAATGTACTCGTTTGCTATAAATGGATATTTCTTTATTAATTCAACGCTTTTGTCATTTCGATAATATACATCTATTAACATTGAAGTATCATCTTTTGTAATAAGGTCAGCATCGAGATTTTCTAATAACTGATAACTTTCATCTACATCCGATTTATAAACAGCTCTATATGCTTCAATTATTTGATTTTCGGCTTCTGATGGCGTTGCAAAGGCCGTAGCCATATCTGTTTGAGTTTTATTCGGATCGGGTAGGAAAAGCGTTGAAATAAATAACAAACCAATTACCCCAAGCCCGATTAAACTATATTTCAACATTGTATCTGTTTTGCTCACCGGCTTTTTCTTTTGACCATAAGCAACAGGAGCACTTTTTTTAGTGACTTTTTTCTTTTTAACTTTCTTCTTTCCTTTGCCCTTTGTTTGAGCTTCCAGTTCAGCAGCTTCATTTTCAGCAGCAATTGATTCTTCTTCGGTTAATTCTAAAAAGATAGTATCTAAAAAGATTTCTAAATCATCTAATGTTTCGATTTTGAATAAGCGCTCAACGAAATTTATATTGTTGTCGCTTGCATCAATAAATACAGAGCGTTTCGGTAAGGACTTAAATTCATTTTCTGTAGTTAGAGTAGAAGTAATTAAATTACGCACTTCATGTACAATATTATCTACTTGCTCGTAAACTTTAATCTGACTAGTTTCTACGAAAAAGATTTTCACTTTTTCTTCAGCTGCATCAACAACAAAGTTTAAACGGTCAAAGCTAAAATTTAAGCCTTGCTCATATAATTTTGCCAAATAAATTAATGAGTTAAAATAAGTGATATTTGTATATAAATTATTTTCACGTAATTGGTTAATGCTTTGATAATTCTTCATATTGTAATGAACCAATAAAAAGCGATTCTTAAATTCAATGTTGGACGGTGGAATTATCGCATCCGTTTGAGCTTCAATAATTTTTTGTTTATATGACTTTTCGATTTCAGCAATATCATCGTTTACATGTTCAATTTCAATACGATACGTTAATGTATCATTCTTAATTTCAATGTTGCCGAGTTTATTAAAAATTTTATACATACATGAACCCCTTTCTTACTAGCGTTTCATAGCAACAAAACGCATCATTTTAGCTAATGATTTACCTGTACCTGTAGAAGCCCCTAATTGGCCTAAAATCATCGGAATTACTAAAGCGAATATACAAAACGCCCCACATAAAACAATTCCAAATACAATATCTACGCCCCCAGGCAGCCTTTTTAATATCCCGAATTGCAATGTAATAGCCGAGACAGCTAACGATAAGCATAAACATTGTGTAAAGAGCGTTACAACGTTATTGATAATATACTTGAACCAAAGACTGAAATAATTAAATTCCTCATTAGGCATGGTTACAATAGCGATTGGCCCCATAATATAGAAGAAACCAAAAGCGACAAAGCGATAGAGTATCGCTATTATAAACACTAAAAATACAATGCCTAGAATAAGAGAGAAAAGAATAGAATACATATTTTGATATTTCATTACTAAGATAGTAAATTGATCTTCATTGATTCCTAGCTTTAAAACGGCACTTGTAATGTCATATTGTACGGATAAAATTAAACCGAAAATTTCATCGTAGGTTACTAGTAAAAAAACAGCACCGACTATTTGAATGATTTTCTGATTTAAAAATTGGTCCATTTCTTCAATTTGAGTTAAGTTTTTTGCATAGTTCACGGCAATTTGCCAAATAAAGAATAAAGCTAAGAGTGAGTAAGTTAAACTATCAAAATAGCCTTTGTATTTCGTGAAAATAGGCTCGTTTAAAATCCAATTCGGGTCAATAATCATGTACTGGAATAACACCATGATAAAGTTCATTAAACCGATTCCCACACCTAATTGAGCCGATACGCTTAAACAATAAATATCGAATTTCCCACATTCAAATGACTTTGTTTCCGAATCATACTTTTTTAAGACTTCTGTATAATTGGGAGCATGTGAGATAGAATCAATTTCACTTTTATATTTATTATAAAAATCTCCTTCTGCTGCAAACCCTACATCTATATTGCTTGTGAAAGAGAAGAACAAAACAAACAATAATACAGCCATAAATTTTTTCATGTTCATTCTCCGTTCTCAAAGAGTTTTTGATCTAACAACTCTACATTAAATTCATCCACTTTCAGAGTCCCATTTTCTTTTATCCATTTCAAACTTGCTTGTCCTAACGTTTTTCCGACTAAAAAAGTTTGGTTATGAAATGAAGTAAAACTATAAATGCAGCTAGAGGTATATACATCCGATGATTCAGAATTACTTGTACACATATGGAATGTTAATTCACTTGTTAAATCGTCAAATTCCGAATATGTATCATCATATTCAGCCCCAACAGAATGAGCAGCTGCATACGCTTTATCAGTCAATAAATTAAGGTGCTCACCATTATGCATTTTTTCAATAAACTCTTCTGATTGTTCATTTAAAGAAAAAGTCGTTTTATACTCTTTTATTTCTTGATTTAATTCAGAATTTGCTTCTTTTAAAACAGTCGTTTTTCTAACTTCAAAGCTATAAAATACAACTGAAAACATCGTCAATACGACTAAAAACAGCATAATTAAATTTTTCTTCATTTTTTCAACCCCTTTTAAAATGAAAAGTAAGCTCTAGGATCAACAGGGGTATTCCATTGACCATTCACATGAACTTCAAAGTGTAAGTGATCCCCGGTTGAACGTCCCGTAGTACCACAAGCGCCTATCTTTGTTCCAGCTTGCACCGTATCACCAACCCGGGCAAAAATCTTTGATAAGTGGCCGTATACGGTATGAACTTTATTTCCGTGGTCTATCATTACATAGTTTCCTAAAGTCGCATGTTTGACCGTCCTAACTACTTTACCGGGCTTTACACTTAATATTGGGTCTGGATTTCTACATGCAATGTCTACGCCATCATGGTGTGCTAATTTTCCAGTTACCGGATGAACTCGATAACCGAATGGACTTGTAATACGAATAGGTTTAGTAATCGGTGAACTAAATTCTCCACCACTTACATACTCGCCTAAATCTCCACCAGATTCTCCCCCTATGACTTCACCATTTTCACCAAAACAGTACATAGAAGGGCCAAGCTTAACATAAAATTCTTCAAAATCCCGAATATAATCGGGGTCCTCTCCCTTACTAGGATTCCCATTCGAATCAACGCCATAATCTCTTTCTGGAGCAAAATAGGTTGCAATAGAAGTAATGCTTAACATGTTATTCGGATAAATATATGAGTAAACAAAATTTGCTGTAGATTCAAATTGTGAAACGGTTCTAGGCCGTCTCTCCATGTGCAAAATTGTAAGAACAGTAGCAATATCTACTTTTTTATCAACAGCTACTTCAAACATTTTATCTAGTTCCCTTTTGGGAATACCCGTAGCATCCTTAACTTTATTAAAATAATCGTCCTCTACATCATAAATACAATATTCTCCACCTAAAGCAACTAAGTTTTGATCTCCTTTAGTGCTAAATCCGGCACTACCTAACATGCTTGTTGCTAATACCAATACTAGAACGAAGCCAATACCTATAAAGAAAATAGCAGCAATAGCAATTAACAAAGGTGATTTAAAAGCTAAAAGAGCAGCACTACCGAGTAAACCTTTCTTTTCTTCCATACGCTACACCGTTATTTCGCTGTAATGTTTTTTCTCAAACCATAAAGCTTTTTCAACATCATTCAATTGAATATGGCATTGAATTTTTTTAGAACCAACAACAAGGATTCCTTTACCGGCTTGCTTTTCTTTTTCACCTTCCCGAACGGTTAAAATAGCACGTTCTTTTACAGAGAAGTTTTGGCCAAGTTCACGTTCGATAAAGTCGATTTCTGCTTTTTTAATCGGAAGATATAAACACTGAATTGATTGGTTAATTACGGCTTCACCATAATTTCGTTTATCATCTTTTGCCGATAAGAAGTCATTAATAGATTGCGTTGCAATTGATACACCAACATTGAAAGAACGTAAAACTTTCATCATAAAGAATAGCTGCTGCATTGCTACAGGAATTTTTGGATCTGCTATAACGTGCCCTTCATCGAAAAAGAACCTTAACGGCCTACCGTCTCCATTGATTGCTAAGTTTGTTAAATGAGCCATTACATCATAGTAAATAATGCGTTGTACCTCTTCATTTTGCTGGAAAGCTAATGTATCATAGCTTATTAAATCGCTTTCCGTGTCAACATTTGTGTAGCCGTTAAATAATTTACTGTAAATTCCAGTAGTATAAATTTGAATTGCTAGATGAAACTCACGAATATATTCATATGTTTGAATATCTTTCTCTTTTAATTCTTCGATAACTTCATTGAATGTTGTCATAGTAGGATAATCTTCATTTGTTAATTGTGAGAAATCGGTATTCTCATTAATACCTACTTTTGCGTAGGTTTTCTCCAATAAACCCGAGATAATGTTATATTGTGTCATATCCATTTTCGGGAACATTAATTTAAATCGAACTAATAGAATCGGTATCTTATTGAAAATTGGATTTTCCGTTAATTCAATATCATCATCTATCATTGTTTTTTGTTTTGTAGGTAAATCAAAAGCGTTAATTCTGGATGTGCCAGCCATATCAAACTTCACCCATTGACCACCCATATTTTTAAATACGCTTCCAAATTCGCCCTTCGGATCGTTTACATAGATAGAAACACCGGCTTGATAATCTTTTACAAGGTCATTAAATGCAGCTGTACTTTTACCTACACCCGACACGCCTATGTAGAATTTATGCTTATTTAATAATTTGTTGGAATCTACTAAAATGACATTCTTTGTTTTCTCATTAATTCCGATAAAGTCACCGTGTTCGTCAAACATTTCGTTTTCATGGAATGGGAAGAAGAATGAAACAGCTTCACTATTCATTAAACGACTAGATAAATCACTTACACTGTTAGAAGCTAAAGGAAGGAAACTATTGAAAGCATCCATAGCTTTTTTATTCGGGTTATAGGCCGTACCAATTGACCCTACAATTGATTTAACATTTTGAGTTAAACGAGCGAGTTCTTCTTTGTCCCTAGCATTGATATGAATTAATAAATGGCCGTTGTACATTTGTTCGTTACCACTAGCCATTTCTAAAATAACTCTTCTTGCATCATTACTTTGATATTCGGCTTCGACTTTTGTTGCATCATCTAATTGGGAATCTGCTTGTCGAATACGGTTTTGCTTAATGGCCTTTGCCATTTCTTTACGGATAATGCTATTACTCATTTTTGTGAAAAACGTTGTAATAGAAACGTTACTGTTAATTTCAGATAAGTTACGAATGGATTCTCGACTTAAAACCGTTTGAAAGTCCATTACTATTAACGTCCGTGTATAGTTAGAACCAAGTTGCACATAATCTTCGCCCTCTGCTATATAATCGGGAGCAAGAGCCTGTAACAAGTATTGGTCTGCTTCATAAAAGTTTTCTTCAAAAGTTGGCCCTTCATCCACTTCTTTATTGCTGCTAAAAAAACCTAGAAGATTTTTTAACATATACAAGCCCCTTTCTATATAAAAGTTAGTTTACTTTTTCAGTTAAGTTTTTCTGTAATGTTTCGATTAAGTTCTTAGCTGTTACTTCACCGATAGAGAAGTCTGCTTTATCAGATGCCCGTTTAATAATTTCATCCCCAACGGAAACAGCATTATCATAATCAACACATACGAACATGAGCTTAATTAGATCATCATTTTTTAATTCCGTTACTTGCAATGTTGTATAAGCAAAAGTTACATTTTCTAATTTACTTTTTAACATTTGCCCTTTTGTAGAAATTTCATTTAATGATTTTTCTCGATTAGAACCGATTTTTTCACGGAAAATTACATATCGTTTTCGAGTAATTAATTCACGTGATTTTTGGATATTGTCATTTAAAGATTTTACATAGCCTTGATTTAGTAATACTTTCACTGGATTGGACTCTCTTAAATTTCGCTTTTCGATTTTCATAAGGTGCTGTTCTAATGAAATAGGCGATGCAATTTGTTCAAATTGAATCTCATTTATGAAGTTCAAAGTAGTCATGAATCCTTTAAAGGCATTATAAACCTCTCTTTCTTCTTCTAAATCCATCAGTGATGTATTTAGGCTTCCAACCTCATAAACCTTTACAAAGTATTTATCAGTTGTCTCATAACAATTGGCAAATACATTTTTAATTCCAATTTTGGCCCTTGTATCAGTATCGGAAGTCATTTTTAAGGCCCCCTTCTCAATAAAAAATTCTTTATTACGTTTTCTATATTGATAGTTCCAAAGTAGATAATATTTCCAGAATGCCAACTCTCTACGAATTGGATGTTTTGTTGTAATTGCTAAAAACGCCCCAATTACAGGCAAACCCAAGACAATCATTGTATATAAATTCAAAATTCCTAGATTAAAAAAAATAAGCCCAATCAACAAAGAAAGTAAAAAGAACGGAATCATTAGCAAAATATCAATGAACGCTATATTTCCGATTAAATACTTTTTTGAATCAATGGGCACAGGAAGCTGAACTTTCAATTCTTGCCTTAGTCTATCCTTTTGACTAATAGAATCGTTCAATTCAAACACTCCCTATAATTAAGCTAATCCAGATCGTACATATGAAATGATAACTTTCGCTAAAATTGCTACAGCTAAACCGATAACACTAATGATTAAACCTTTTTTAAACTTCTCTGCTGCTTGCTCGTCACCTTTCCACACGACAACAGCACATACAAGAATACCGATTGAGAAAACAGCAATAACAAGGCCTAGCACGTCTGTAAAAATGTTATTTGCGAAAGCTGTTAATTTAGTAAATGGGTTCATAATTTATCTCCTTTCAATGATTCTAGTTTAATTATATCTAAATTGTAGATAAATGACAATTGAATTTTAACAATTTTATTTAAAAATAGAAATATTTATTAAAAATTGTAATTCAGATTGCCTAAAGTAAAATTATAAAATAGTCATACGGAATCCCTATGCTGCTATTAGGGATTGCCTAAAGGTCTGCTAATAACGCCAGCCATGCTAAAGCATGGGGCTTTTATTGCATCTCGCTTCCCTCTAAAAAGCCCGATAACAATAATCTGTAGAGCATGGCAGCAAGCAGCCAAACTCAACAGATTATAAGTTCCTGTTCTTTTCTTAACGAGTGAACGACAATGGAAGATCAAAAACGAAATACAAAAGAATTGAAAAGAATAGAAAAGATTAAAAGAGGTAAGGACGTGAACAAGTTTCACGTCCTTTTTATGTGCTTATTTTTCCTTTCGTACGCGAACGCTAATATATCAGACAGCTGTAACGTTTCTAACGTGAGGGACAGCTCACGTTATCTCCGAACAGCTGGCACAACCTGTATAGACGGCAATTTTTTTAAGGGCATCAAACAAGTTTGATTAAAAAAATGGCGTGGCTTCACTTCGTTTCGGTCTATACAGAACGGTGCTACTGAATATTGAGCGAGGCCTACCGAAAGGGAAAAATTCAGCCTTTCGACTTCTCTTATTCGCTTAACAAAAGGAACGCACAAAATTAAAAGACAGGGGCAAAACAAAATGACAAACCTAAAAACAAAAATCGAAAAAGCAACAGAAGAAAAGCTATACAAACGCTTTGATATTCAAGACACAAACGACTTTTCAATCGAAACACTACAAGATATGCGAGTATGGCTTGCTGATTTTTGGAATGAGAATCCAGATGAAGATATGGACGATAAAGAGCATGAAGAAATGATTGAGGCAATTATGGTAGCAGATGAAAATGAAATTTTTGAAAGACTAGGAGGCGTAGGTTATTCATGGTGTGAAGTTGATACAGACCCATCTAATTTTTAAGGAATTGGAACGACATTGATTAAACCTTTTGAGCGTTTCCGAAAGGAGCGCTCAAAATAAAACTAAAAGGAGCTAATAAAATGAATACACAAAAGAAAAAAATAATTGTAGGCCGTCCTATTAATGGCATTTCGATTAATGGATTGGAATATTTATTAGATGTAGAAAATAATGAAATGAAGTTTAATAGCGTTGAGGATGCTACAGTATTTCTATCGCAGAATGGCATCTATGACACCGAAGGTTTTATATTTGAAGAAATAAACGTGTATAAAATTATTACCGATATAGGCGTTAAATTAGAATTAAGTGAAGGGGAATTAATAGCTGCTACTGAATCCGAATTGCATTTTTTAACGGAAGATAAAGAGTATTCTATAAGTGATATAACGGTGGATCAGTTGTGTGAAGATATTTCTGGACATACAGGAGATTTAAACGAAGAATTATTCCCGTTGGATGCCCGGGACGTTGTAGAAAAAACATTAAATAATTGGAAGTTAGCCATACATTAAAATAAAATTGTTTCCAATTGTTAAAAATGTACCAAAGTTTAACTATTCAGAAAAAATATTGAAAAAACAATTCCCTATCCTTTTTATGGTAGGGAATTGTGTAATATAGCTTATTAGTATTTATATAAGTTAGTAATTTAAACACTGGCACTATAAAAAATAGTCTTATAGAACTATCATAAAATAGTAAAATATAATTGGTAATTTTGGTTACTATTTGCTATAATAATAACTAACTTAACAAGAACGGAAAAAGACAGGCGAAAAGCCATCCTTTGCAGCGAATATTAAAGAGCGGGAACTCTTGAACATTCGTTTTATCGTATCTCAGACATACGATGCAACATGTCGCAAAAAATGGCTTCACCTATGATAGAACCTATAAAGCTATATTATATCTCTTATTATATATCTTTTAAAGGATTTTTCAAGTGTGAAGTTTTAAAAAGTGGTGAAAAAAACACTTTTTTAACATTTAAAAGACGTTTTGTATCGTAATCATTTAGACAGTTACGAGCAAAACGTCTTTTTGCGTTTACCAGGAGGATAAACGTATGTTAGCAGCAGTAAAAACTAACCCAAAAACAGTACAAGTTGGGAATGTAATTTCGATTCAATCAGAGTTCAATCTAAAATTAGAAAAGCCAGCACTATTTAATGACAAGTGTATTAATTTTAGTAAATACAGCAAGTTTAAAAGTGTTCCAGATTTTGATAATCAATGGTCAATGATAATGACCGAGTATAAAAAGTTTTTCACAAAGGAACAATTATTAGTTTTAACCCTAATTCGTCAGTTTTCAGTAATCCACCCGGGTGTATGTTATGCCTCATACAACACATTAAATGAAGAATACCAAAAAATATATGGACATGGTTTTAGTCGTGATTTATGGCGAGCAGCCGTTAACAAAGCAGATTCTTTTGGTCTTTTAAATAAACACGAAGGTAAACGTTTGAAAATGGGCAGAAATTCGAAAACTGCAAACGTTTTAATTTTTAACCGTTATGATGAAGTGAAAGCCTATGCGATTGCAAAAGCAGAAGCCGAAGAAGAAGAAATTGCACGTTTATTAGAAGAAGAATATGCACGTATGACACCTGTTATGAAATTCGGATTTAACGCTCGTCAATGGGCCGAAAATAAAGCCCTTAAAGCAGCACATACCAAAGCTGAAAAAGAGCGCCACGAGCAAGAGCAGAAGGAAATGGAACGTAAAGCGAAGCAAGCTGAAAAACAATCATTATATAAAAAAATGGTAAAGCACATTCAATATAAAAAAATGGAATCTACTATTAATTTGAATGAATTAGTAGCAATTGCGTATGGTTCAGTTAAAAAAATGATGAAGAACGTTAAGGTATCACAGCAGCAAGCCGAAGAAATCGCATTCACGTTATTTGTAAAAGCATTAGCAGCCAAGCCTACGAAGAAACGCCCTAACGTTAATCATACAGCTTTATACAGTTGGTTAATGAAAGACAATCTACAAATGTTAACAGGTGAAAAACGCCAAATGACAAAGCATGAAATCACTAAGAAGCAAGGGAAAAAGGTAGGCGTTATTACAGAAGCACTTATTGAAAACGAAACTGATCCATACAGAAAAGCAGAATTATTAGCAGTATATGAACAACAAGAAAAAGAAAGACAAGCAAGCATTGAAAAGAACCCTACTTTAAAAAGCTCACATGAGCATTGGGACAAGATTCATGCAGAAAACAAACAGATGGAGCTAAATGAAAAGGAACGAGAGGAAAGCAAGAGAAAGCAATTAGGTATGTCAGAAAAAGAATATTTAGAGTACAAGCGTAAAGAACTATTAGCTCAATTAAATGGGTAAATCGGGAGCGTTGAATAGTCGTAATTGTAGTTACAATTGTGACAATTCCAACATGCCCCACCCATTACTTTAATCTATGTTTTTAATCTAATAATCATATTTAAATAATATATACGTATACAAAAACTACGAGAAAGACTTAAAGAATGTAGTAACTCGCTAACGCAAGTTACTAGCGCTACGCTTATTAAATGCAAGCTTTGCAAGCATACGGTCTGGATTGGGATATGCAAGTCTATTTTCTAAATTTTTTTAACTTGTACCCCAGTATTTTAGTATATAAAACATTATGAAGTTGATTAGAGGGCGTAATATATTTTCGGCAGCTGTTATATTCGGGGCGTTTATTTCGTTTTTACATGGGGGCCGGCCCGGGTTATTTCCATATTTTTCCTTTCGGAATTTTACAGTATATTACTATGCCTTTTTATTGTTGCGTATAAGCTTTATTTGTCTGCTTTTTTGAAGTGCCTAAATTTCAAGTGCTGCTGCTATGCTATATGTCTTTGAGTACCCGTTATGATACCCAAAATTAAAATTGAAGGGATTGTTTTCATTGGAAAAAACAGAATTATCAAAAGTTATGAGTATAACGTCAGGTTATGGAATTAAGTTACAAGAGCATGAAAAGGTAAAATTAGAGCAAAAATCCAATGAAAAAGTTAAGTTTTTAACCAATGGCAACGAGATATATTATTTAGGGAAATACATACCAAATATAGCAAATCGGTTAAAATTAGTTACGTATGCCCGGGCTATTATACATATTGGAGCACCTATATTTATAACAGGGAAAAATAAGACCGGAAAAACCACACTTGCAAAAGAAATCGGCTCGTATGGCTTTGATGAAGTTATTTACATCGGAACTCAAAATAAAAAAGAAGTATCTAAAAAATTCCAATATGCATTAGAAGTTTTCGGTAGTTCGGAACATTTACTAATTTTGGACGAAGCTGTTTTTGATGGAGGTTTAATACAGCTGGATGAAAGATTTTACGAAGAGTATAAGGGAGCATTGATTGTTATTACCAAAGATGAAATTGAAAGCCAATTACCCCCTTCTTATACGCATGGCCATAATTATAGTTTTCACTTGAAAAATACCGAAGAGAAAACAGAATATACTATCAAGCAATATATAGCCCCTACCTCTTATGCTTATCATTGGATCACTAACGTTATTCCGATTAATTTAGCTTTAGAAGATGCCATTACAACATTATCCGTTCTGGAACGGATAAAGCCACATATTAAGTCAGCAGATACCTTTAAATACTTTAAGATGCAGCCCGAGGAAGTAATAGAATTTCTTGAAATGAAATATAATAGCCGAGATATTTTCACTGTACAAATGCTTGAAAGAGAAATCGGCCAAATTCTCGACAAAGAGACTTTAAAATACTAATGTTTTAACTAAGCTGCTGGATCGTTCCAGTAGCTTTTTTAAATAAATTTAACCAAGCACACCAAGACCTCACAAAATAATGTTAATGGCCGTGAGAAGCGTTTTAAACCCTCTTTACCAATTAATTATTGCTAATGGCCTTATCCTTAAAAATTAAAAGGTTATTGCCTATCCCCCTATCTACAAATCAAAATGTACAATACTATTAATATAATATTATTTTTATTTAATTTTAAAATTTAAGTTTAATATAGTATGAAAAAGATATTTAAATGATATATAAAAGATAGAAAATTAATTTCATAGATTTTCATATAATATAAAATTAATATAAATAGATTACCAATAATATATAAATTTAATATAAAATTTAATGATAAAAAGTATTAGTAGTTAAATGATATTATTAAGATATTAAAAAGTTATAAAAATAATAGTTTGTAAATATTAATAGTAAAACGAAATTTCTATCATATAAAAATAATATAAAAAAGATATGAAATTAATCATATCTTTTAAAAGGTAAATTATTAAATTAGAACGCATTTAAATCAATATTTTTTCGAGTTGTCGGTTGTGGTTTTGAATCGTTTGACACACTCGTTTGTGGGTTTTCTCCAGAATCCTTATGAGCATCATCATTTGTACTTCCAGCTTCTTCTGAAACTTCTGGAACGCTTTGTGCTGCATCCTCTACAGGTGTGTGTGCATGTGTAGTCGTTTGAGGTTGAGCCGTTGGCGCAATTGGTATTCCTGTTTGCTCATAAGTAATACGTTCTAAATAAAGTTTTTTATTGATTTCGTGACTTGTTACGTCCGTATATCCAAAGCGATCTATCATATGGTCAATCAAATTAAATATTGATTGTGTGTTATTAGATTGAGCGTTTAACCACTCATTTAGTCTTTCTTGACGTTCTAACGGTTGATTATCAATTCTTAAAGAAATACCGTTCTTCGGCTTTTTTGTCATAATGATACACTCCTATTATTGAAAACAAGGACTAACAGCAGGACTGTTAGCCTTTATTTTTATTATTTATTTTCGTAAATATTTTGTGCTAATACTAATAATCCAGTTGAGTTCATTTTAGTTGCATATTTTTCTGGAACCCATAAAACTTTTGCCATTGCTCTATTAGCAAATTCAACATACTTAGAATAAATTTTGTCTTTGAAAACATTTGCACCACCACCATGAACAACTAAAAATTCAGCAGCACTTTTTGTCAATGACATATATTGATTAGTCATTTTCGTGTACATATCAGTTGATGCCTCATTTAGTGACGAATCGAAAACCTCTTTTGCCAACGCTGATTTTGATTTATTGCTACGTAATAATTGCATAAAATATTGACGAGGTACATCTACCACAGAGTTATTTAAACGTGCTTTATACTCTTCAATTGCATTTGCCGTTACATGGCCAACGCCAGCCATTACACCATGAGAATTAACAGGGTTAAATCCATCTATAAAAGTAAACTCCGTACTTCCGTCTCCAATATCAGAGTGAAATGATTCACTTTCTAAAAATTGATCTAATGTGATATTAGAACTTTCATCGTAAAATTCACTATCTTTATTTTCATATGTTTCTTTATAAATATCAAAAATATCATCATTAGCAGCACTGAAAGCCAACATTGCTGTTTTTCCTTCTTCGGTAACACGGCAATTGATAATGTTTACATTCACAGTAATAACTTCACTACCAATATATAGCTTTACTGTATGACTAGCTTTGAAGCGATCCTCTAACATTCTTGCTTTTGCTACCGTATATTCAGATGCCGGTATAGCTGTACACATATTAATTTTAGCTTCCAAATCATTAGGCAATTCATTTGTTTCTGCATAATGCTTCTTTAAAGCAATGGCAGCTAACATGCTAATTGAAGTAATCATTGGAATATCGTTGTTTGCCTTATCTGATAGTGTAATATCCATGTTTCTAATTGATGCATTACTTTTAATTGCTTGTGTTCCAACAGAATAATAACGGTTAAGATTTAACTTTTCACTACCGAAAAATACATCTAAATTATCTAAAAGTTCATCTAAAGATTTTGAAATACTATCAATGATTTCTTCTTCCGGGCGTAATGGTTTTGAATGAATAACACTTGATTGAGTGAAATATTCATACACACCATTTTCATTTTGAATTGCAATTTCCGTTGAGCTATTTCCAATGTCAGCTCCCACAGTTAATTCAATTACCGGAACAATTTTCTCTGTATTTTTTGTCATTTCTCTAAACTCCCCTTTTGGTTAAATTAATATTTTTAAGCTACTTTTATTATATCATTTTAATATCATTAGTCAACGAATAAATTAAAAAAATATAAATAAAATATTTTAATGATACTTTTATTATATCTTATTTATATATTTATAATAGAAGTATAAAAATGATAACAAATTAAAACTATTAATATATTCTATTAATATTAATAGAATATTATTCGTATATATGAGGGAAATTTTTATATTAAATGTACAATATTTCATATTATCCCTGTATTTGCTTCAATTAAATTTATATATTCGTTATAATTAAGATAGGTTTTTTAATAAAAATGGTGAAAAAAGGAGATGATTTTATGCACAGTACCGACACAGGTAAAGAGGATTTATTGGAAGCATTTATGAGTATTTTTATGAAATTTAAAGATAAGTTTCAAGAGCTGCAAGCGAAAGAATCTACAAATGATGCTGAAAAGAAAATTAAAAAAGTACAATCCATTTTAAATAGTATTGATACAAAGGGCTTGAATCCACAGGCAGTAGAAATATTAGATCGAATGAAGGGTGATACAGGAAGCGCTATAAAGATTTTATCGGAAGTTTCAAAGCAAAAATCGGCAGATTTATCAAAAGAATTACAGCAAAAAGTATTAGACTTTAATAAATTCGATTCTAAAAATGAAGCTATTAATAAACTGAAAAACAATGTTGAACTTCCTAAAAATCTGGATAAAGATTTAGAAAACAGCAATGAAAATAAATCATTAGAACAAAATAATGAAAAACCAAAACAAGAAAAAGAATTGAAAAAAGAGCCATCTTTAGAAATGGGCCGATAATATAAAAGCAGCTGTCATAAAGACAACTGCTTTTTATTTTTACTATTAATTTTAAGTGTTTAAATTAGCTAATAATCTTTCTCTTTCTGCTTTAAAATAAGCAATTTCTTCATCGGTTAATTCTTTTTTATTTTCTTTATCATGCTCTCCATTTTTGAACCAATCGGGCACAACTCCGATCTTCTTAGTGCCAAACCTTTTTTTATTTTTATCATCATTAATCAATTCGTTAAAGTCAAATTGACCGTTTGAATTATACCGTTCTACAGCTTTTTCGATTTCTTTTATTACAAAGCCAGCACCTAATTCTGATTTACTTTCAGTAATATATTTACCTAACTTTTGTAGTTGATTAATTACATTCGTTTTAATTAACTCGATATTTTCAATTAGCATTAAACGCTTAGCCATGTTTGAATATGCTTCTTTATTAAAACCTAAATGTACTAAAGATTGTGCAATTTCTTCGTATGTATTTACAGGGGATTTAGGTTTTTCATTCGGTATTTTAACTGATTTTTTTGGCTTATCTTTATTCGTAATTTTAAATTTAATAGAAACAACTTTTCGACCATTAACACTTTCAATCATTTCAATTTTAAAATTAGTATGTTTATTAATTTCTTCGATAGCTGGTGTTAAAGCTCGTTGTTTTAAATGTGTGTAATTAGCTAATTTGTAAACTTTTTTACCTTTAACTTCTTCATAGGCAACGCCTAAAATTCCACGTAATTCATCCGGTGTAAATTCTTTATGAGAAACTTTACCCCATTGCTCCAATAACAAATATAATCGAGAGGTATATTTACACTTAAATTTCATTAAAGTACCAAGATTAACAGATGCAAAATTATCCGTTAAGTTAAGTAAATATGGATAAA
This sequence comes from Solibacillus sp. FSL W7-1436, assembly GCF_038007305.1. Lineage (NCBI taxonomy): Bacteria > Bacillati > Bacillota > Bacilli > Caryophanales > Caryophanaceae > Solibacillus > Solibacillus sp. FSL W7-1436. Next base: position 21,051 of record NZ_JBBOWV010000002.1, on the reverse strand, counting down.
GTTTAGGCGATAATTCGATAATTATTTTTCCAGTACCGGCTACATATTTAGAATTAAATAACCATTGTAAATGTTCAAAGCTACCGTCTGGAGAATCTATTTCGATTACTTTACTCATAAATTTACGACTTAAACTTTTTATTACATCGTATTCCATTTCTTTAATACCGATTGCCTTTGCTAAATCTTTCAATGGAACTTCAAAAGGAGGCAATGATTCAATACGATTGGAAATGATTTTTTTTCCGTGTTCATCTAAAACATATTGGCCATTTTCTTTTACAAATTCCGGTGAGGGAATGTTACTGATAACAGCATATAAAATTCGTTGTTCTTGAATTGTTAAAGGATCGCTGAAACTAGCTTCAATTAGTTTTTTATGCATTGTAACTTTGAAATTATCTTTTACTTTTAATAGTTCCATACTAGAACCCCCCAACTATTTTTATTTCTATAATTATAGTTTATTACATAAATTTGGATTTATCAACACACAATAAAAAATATGTGTTTAAATAAATTTTTATGGTTAATAAATGCAAACGTTGGTATTAAAGGGTTTGAGCCAATAAAACGTACTAATTTAATTCCACCGGTTTTTTGTGTGGATGCACCGGTTTTTTGTGTGGATGCACCGGTTTTTTGTGTGGATACCACCGGTTTTTTGTGTGGATAGACCGGTTTTTTGTGTGGATAGACCGGTTTTTTGTGTGGATAGGAGGCCTTGAAGTATTGGTATATCAAGCTTTATAAGCTCTGAAAACAAGTTAAAACAAGTTAAAACAAAATATAAAACAAGACAAAACAGAAATCATTTAAAAAACTGTTTGTTGTTGTATTAATAATCTTCTTAGAATTAATTAAAATTAAACATAACGAATTAAATTAGTAACCGTTTTTTAGTAGATAAAGAGGCATAGGGGAGCTTACAAGCGTTTCAAACATAGTTTTGATATGTAACTAGGGTTAAAGATTAATAGCGCCTTAAAATTGATTGTGAACCGTTTTAAATGCTGCAATTTATTTTTTTGATTTTTAGGTTTTAAGAGAGGCAGCACTATTTAATTTTAAAAATAATAGCCCTCAATATGATTAAAAATTAATCATTTGAAGGCTACTAAAATATTTTTGGTTTTAATTTAACTTATAAAAATTTTTTAGGCTTATTAGCATTAATGAATGTTGAGAAGGTTTTAAATAATTCTTCTCTTTGACTAATTGAAAGGTTTTCTAGGTTAAAATACTTTTCAGCTAATGCACCAGTTTGAATTAAACGATTAGCTCTTTTTTTACGGTGTTCGGATTTTTCAGCATAATTAACCTCTTTAATTAGCCGTTTTTTCTGTTCCTTTAATCGTTCTAATTCGCTGTTTATTTCAGGTAAGCTTTTAGAACTTTTACTCATATCTTTTAATATTCCTCGTTGTTATCTGTTGTTTCATCTTCTGAATCATTTACCTGTTCAGAAATTAAATGAACAGCTGTAGGCGTTAATTCTTTTACCACCTTAGTAATTAAATTAATGTCATAAGTACCCCATTCATTAGTTATTAGTTCACCAATTTTTTTATGAGCAGTATTTAATATTTCTTCTCTTTCTTTTAGCATAGCCTCTATTTTTTCATCTAGTTTTTGGATCTTATTTAGTTTCCTTGTAGTTCTTGTCATTTTTGGATTCTTCCTTTCTTTTTGAGATTATATTTATTATATGTTAATCATTGCTAGTTGGAAAGTCAATTGATATAATAAGTCCATAGCAAAGCGAGGGCCCATTTATACACCGTTATTTCATAAGGTGTGAATGGGGTTGCTTCGCAACTAAGAATACTTCGTATTAAGCCTAACAGGGGTTTTGAAAGAGGTGGGGAAACATGGGTATCTTTTACATGAAAGCGAAAATTGTAAACAAGGCTAAGCAATCGGCCATTGCTAAAGCTGCATACGTTAGCGGACAGAAAATATATTCTGAAAGAGACGAAGAGAATAAAAATTATCGTAGACGTGAAGTAATGCCCGAATCGTTTATTTTAGCCCCTCTACATGCTCCTAATTGGGTCTATAACCGTGAAAAGTTATGGAATGAAGTTGAGAAGGTTGAAAAGCCTTATAACGCTCAATTGTTAAGAGAAATAGTTGTGGCTTTACCAATCGAGTTGTCTAAAGATAAAAATATCGAATTAATTAGTGAGTTTGTAAAAACAAATTTTGTTGATGCTGGAATGGTAGCAGATGTTAATGTTCACTATGACAAAGATGAAAACCCACATGCTCATGTATTGTTGACAGTTAGACCATTTAACGAGGATGGAACATGGGGCAAAAAATCTAAAAAAGAATATATTCTTGATGAAAACGGGAAAAATGTAATTGACGATAACGGTAATAAAAAATCAAAAAAAATTAATTTAGTGAATTGGAACGATAAAGAAACGTTAATGAAATGGCGTGAAAATTGGGCCGAAGCCGTAAATGAAAAGTACAAAGAATTAGGTATTAATGCTAGTATTTCTCACCTTTCAAACGAGAAATTAGGCTTAGAAAAAATTGCAAGACACCGTTTAACAAGAGAAGAATATTACGTAGAAGAAAAAGCAAAACAAGCTGCTATCGAAAATTCAACACCTTATGAACCGGTAACAACTTATGGGAAATTAAATTATGAGATTGAAAAATTCAATCAACAAATTGATTTAATTAATTCACAAATTATTAATTTAGAAGCTGAAAAAGAACAACTTGATGGTACTAGAAATTCGTTAATTATTTTTGCTAACAGACGTGAAAATATGTTTGTTCATATGGCAGAAGTGAGTGAGGAAATTAAAGAAGCTGTACAGTTTATGCAAAAGAGATATAAGACGGATTTTATTACATTAGATAACATTAATGATTTTGAAAAATCAATGAAAAACTGGACTAATAAAATTTCAAGAGCAGCAAGAGAGCATGAATCAACTAAAGTCTTTATACAAGAAATTCATAATACTTTTGAAAAAAATCCAGACAACTTATATAAATTCGGTCTTACAAAAGAATCTTTTGTAACTGAATATAATGCATTACTGGAACAGTTTAAGTACAACGAGAAGAAGCTTACAAATGAGTATGAGAATTACAAGAATATAAAAGGTATTCAACAAGCATTTGATGAAGCATATTACAAAGAAACCTTTAAACAATTCACTGGTTTATATCCAGATTATGAAAATATTGTACGCTTCAAAACAAATGAAAATTTAAAGGTTATGGCTAAATGTCTTGAAGAAGTAAGCAATTTGAATAAAAAAGTAATAGTAAATGATTTCTACGAAAATGATATTTTAGAGAGAAAAGACGAGCACGAATTACGTAAGAGTATTTCTAAAAATCTGGAACAATACCAACAATTCATTAAATTGCAATTTACATTTAACAAAGCCTTTGAGAATCTACAATCGAAATATACGGATCAATTGTTAAATGGTCATATGGGTGATGAAGTAGTTAAAACTTCTGTTGAATATTTGAAAACAAAACGAGAATTTGAATATATCCAAGAGAAGGTAAACGATGCTAAAAAAGGTATGTATGATGATTTAATTACTATTTACGGCAACGATAATAAAGAAGTAATCAATCAATTAAGAGATAAAGAAAAAGTACAAATTTTGAAAACATATATTGATGAACGAGTTTATATTGACCTTGATACGTTGAAGCAATCAAAAGAATATGAACAATACCAAAAACAAGCTGCTGCAAATAAACCGAATACGGGTGATTTAATGTCACAAATGTTAGCAGCACTAGCAAGTGAATCAATGGCACAAGACCCTAAACGAAACAAATATGACCAACAAAAACGTAAAAAACGTAACCGATTCTCAAATAAATTGAATGAAAGAAATATTTAGGATAGGAGTTGTAAATGTTTGGCTAAGAACAAGAAAAAGACATCCATAGTTACAGCTACATTACTTTCATTTTTAGTGAGTAGCTTTGCTATTTATATGATTTTTTCGGTCATAGAAAGCATTACATTAGGTGAATCGTTATTTCAAAGGTTTATTAGTTATGAAGGGAAGAAAGAAGCTTTTCTAACCTTAAATTATGAATACAAAATTTTATCAGTTGTATTCTTCTTATTATTCTTTATGGGATTATTTACATTACTAAGACGGGATGCATCCGGTTATAAAGATGCTGCATGGCATGGGGCATATGGTAACGCTGTATTCTCTTATTTAGAGCATTTCCGTTCAAGTGGTTATGTAGCAATGAAGAATAAAAGTAAATGGAACGCTAAGAATCCATATGTAGCATTAAGCGCTAGTGAAGGTATTATATTAGGCCGTGAAAAAGACGAATTAATGATAATTCCACCGGATTCTAAATTAGATAACCGAAATGTATTAGTAGTCGGTTCAAGTGGTTCGTCTAAAGGGCAAGCTTTTGTTATTAACAACATTATTAATAACCGAAGTTCCTCTATTGTAGTGACTGATCCTAAAGGCGAATTGTACAAGCTTACAAGTGAGATAAAAAGAGATCAAGGATTTAAAGTTTATCAAATTGACTTCTTAAATTTAGTGGGGGACGGGTACAACCCGTTAGATTACATTGAGGATGATTTAGACGCAAAACGAGTTGCACTTACTATCGCTCGTAACTCTGCTAAAGATGATAAGGAAGATCATTGGTTCTCTAAAGGGGTTGAACTATTAACCGGTTTAATTCTTTATGTTAAATCAGAATATAAAAATCCATCTATTCCGGTTGAGGTGAAACGAGAATTTAACCGAGCGAATGAGGATGAAGATTATTTAAAAGAATTATGTGAAACAATCGGGGAAGAACATATTGCTTATGCTTACTTAAAAGATGCTTCTGTAGCTAAAGGAAATGAACGTCAAAGTATTTTCTCCACATTCACAAAACATGTAGGTATTTTCAGTTCAAAAAAGGTTGCCGAGCTTACTAAAGTTTCCGATTTTAAATTCGACTTTTTACAAGATGAAATTAGTATCTTATATATCAAAATTCCGATTAAAGACAATCCAGTTGCAGCATTAACAGCTACATTTTTTGACCAATTAATTAGCCGAATGTATTCAATCGGTGATTTATACGATGCTAAATTGCCAATACCTTTAATTGCTTTGTTCGATGAATTTGCAAACATAGGTAAACTGAATGAATTTGATAATACGTTATCTACTTGTCGAGGTTATGATTTCAGCATTATAACAATCGTTCAAGACTTTGCTCAATTGGAAAAAAATTATGGCAAAGAAAATTCACGTACTATTATAAGTAACCATGACACTACTTTATTTTTACGAACGAAAGATACAGAAACAGCCAAGTATTTCGAATCCCTTGCCGGTGACACGACAATTACTTATACAACAACAGGACAATCAACAAGTGGAATGTCTTTGTTACCGATCCCGGGCAATACGTCTAGTTCCAAAAATCAAAATATCGTAAAGAAACCGTTAATTTCACAAAGTCAGTTGTTACAAATGCCAGCCGATGCATGTTATGCATTTTTAGCCGGACGAGTAATTGAATTAGAAAAGGCTTATCAAGCGCTTATTTATAAAGACTTTATTACATCTACAGAGACAGTTGTTGTAAACGGTATAAAACGGCATAAATTCCCTTATGTATATCCTAAAAATAGGGACGAGTACATTAAACGATTTAATTTGATTCCAAGAGCAGAAAGTACAGAGGATGCAGCTGTAAATGAAGAGACAGTAAAAACTGTACAGGAAGTAAAAGAATCAACACCACATAATATTGAACAGCCACAAATTCAAAAAACAAGCACTAACACTTTAAACCAACTAATTGATGATTTTATGCTAAAAACGGAAATGACTACCATTGAAAATGAAATGAAAGCCGAGTACCCGGCAAAGCAAATTGTTGAAGAAGAACCTACAAATGAAATAAGTGAAGTTGAGAAGGTTGAAAATACATTCACGATTAAAGAAGCAATCGAAATTACGGACACAATGGCAGCTGCTAAAAAAGAAGAGTTTAACCAAACAAGTGATCCTTCACAATTAGCCGAACTTAAAGAAATTATAAATTTCAATTCATTAGCAAAATCCATTGAAACAGTCACAGAAGAATTATCAATAGTTAATGAAATAAGTGAGTTATTGGATGTTGAAGAAGATATTTCGGTACTTGCTGCTGTAGAGACAACCGTTGCAGACACTACAGAAGAACCACCAAGTGCCAAAGAAGAAACAGAGGATTCAGTACAAGATAATAAGCAAGGGCAAGATATGAAGGATTTATTACCGTTTTAGTGGAGGTTGATGAAAATAGAAAAATCCAAATAATTAAGAAAGGAGTAATTAAAAATATGGTTAAAGAAATTATTAAACATAGAAAGATAATTGTTGCAAAACCACCTAATTTTATAAGTACAGAAGAAATAAAAGAAATAAAAATTACACAGGTGGAACATATGTTATCTAAGGGAAGTGATTTTCAAATTTATTATGATGGAGCAACTTGTACATTTCAGTACAAACCATCTGAAAAAGAAATCGAAGCATTTTGTATAGGGGTAGATGCAGCGAGAGATAGCTTCCTTTTTGTACTAGAAGATTTTTTCGAAGATGAAATAATAAATAAAATCGAACATAAATTATCACTTTTATATAAGGATGATAGGGGGGAAGAGAATGAAAGCTTATGAAACTGTAATTTTAGCTGAAAAACCGAGCCAAGCTAGATTGTATGCAGAAGCTTTTTCAAGTACAGAGAAAAAAGATGGATATATTTTAATTAAATCAAATGAAGTATTTAAAGATGGAGCAATCATTATATGGGCGTTGGGGCATCTTTTAGAAATCCCGGCCCCAGCTGTTCTTAATGAAAAATGGAGCAGCAGAAGTCTAAATGTATTGCCAATTGATCCACCCGAGATTGTTCTTCAAGTAAAGGAAGATACTAAAAAGATTTTCGAAGTTTCTCAAAGATTTTTACCTAACGCCAAAAAAGTAATCGTGGCTACTGATGATGATAGAGAAGGTGAAAATATTGCGTGGTCTATCATTGAATATTTGAAAATCAATCCTAAATCAAAAATCATAACACGTATTCAATCTAAATCCTTTGAAAAGGATGTAGTATTAAAAGCCTTTATCAATGAGAAACCGGCAGAACAATTTTATTTACGCTATATTGAAGCTCGAACAAGGATGTTTGCAGATTATTTAATAGGGATGAACGCAAGTACATTATATAGCTTGCTTTTGAAAGAAAAAGGTATTCAAGAATCCTTTAGTGTTGGCCGAGTTCAAACCCCTACATTAGCATTAATCAATGAAAGAGAAAGAGCTATGAGGGAATTTGTAGCAAAACCATTTTACGAAAATATCATTACTGTAAATCATCCAAACGGGAATTTTGAAGCGAAAGCAGAGGGGAAACATGAAACCCGTAATGCAGCTGAAAAGATTATTAGTGACGTTGGTTTAACCTATAAGGCTTCTGATTTAACGGAAATAGCTAAAGTGACTAAAACATTGGAACGAACAAAATCACCTAAATTATATACCTTGTCGAGCTTACAGACACGACTTAATAAGAAAGTGAAATTCAGTCCGGCCAAAACTTTAAAAACTGTTCAAGCCTTATATGAAAAGAAGTATTTAACATATCCACGTACAGCAATTCCTTATATAACAGATGCAGAATATGAGTATTTGAAAAACCGTTTTAAGTCATATACAGAGTATTTAAATCTTGAATTATCAATTGAGCAAGAAAACCCTAATTCGAAACACGTTAATAATAAAAAGGTTGTAGAACACTTTGCAATCATACCAACAAAGATAATACCCAAAGCAAGCAGCCTTACAGATGATGAACGTACTGTTTATGATGAAGTGCTAAAAAATACAATGGCAATGTTTTTAAATGATTATACGTATGAAAAAACAGTTATTGAAATTAATAAGAATCATTTAGTTTATAAAGCTTCTGGAAATGTTGAAATTGATAAAGGATGGAAAGTTTTACTAGATGATAATTTAACCGAAGATTCCGAAGAAAAACCGACTACAGCAGGGCTAAATAAAGAAAAAGTTTTACCTATCGTTCAAGAAGGAGATCCGATTCAGATTACCCCGATGCTTAAAGAAGGGAAAACAACAAAGCCAAAACGGTATACAGAAGGTGATCTCATTACAGCAATGAAAAACCCAATGAATACACTCACTGATGAAGAAATAGCTGAATTAGCAGAGGAAGAAGCAACAGAGTTCCAGTTGGGAACGGAAGCCACAAGAACACCAATAATAGAAACCCTTAAAGCAAGGGAATACATTGAAATTAAGAAAAACCTCGTTTATATCACACCAAAAGGTGAAATATTGTGCCAAGCACTTAAAGGTACATTACTTACAAGTGCCAGTATGACAGCAAAATGGGAAGCATTTTTAAAGCTAATCGGTGAAGGGCAGCAACAAGAGCAAACCTTCATTACTAGCATTAATGCCTTTATTTTAAAGTTAATTGAAGAAGCGCCCGAGCAAGTACGTTCAGAAGCCACAGAACACTATTTAAAGGCCCACAAAGAAGCTAATAGTATTTCTGGATGTCCATTATGTAAAGTCGGCCATATCGTTGATAAAGGCAGTTTTTACGGGTGTTCATCTAAAGAGTGTAAGCAATCATTCAGTAAAGAGCTTTTAAGTAAAAAAATTAGTGCTACACAGCTTAAAAAAATACTTACTAAAAAGAAATCTGATTTAATAAAAGGCTTTAAAGGCAAAAAAGAATTTGATGCTTATTTAGAATTGGAACAAAAAGAAAATAAATATGGCTATAAATTAGCTTTTAAATAATAAGGGGTGATTGTTGATGGCAAAGGAAGTAGTTAAAAACTTCAATTTAGCAGATGTATCGTACAACAATATAAATGTGAAAGATACAGTATTGGAATCGCCTAAAATTGTAGACGCTAATATTGATAACACAATAGAAATTAGTGGTCTTGAAATAGTGAACGGTCATATTGATGGGGTAGAAGCTGAAACCGTTATTATACGTGACACACAAGTTGATAAAACAAGTATTCAAAACTTTGAAAAAGACGATTTATTTGTACAAAATTCACATTTTCAAAATATGTACCTAAAAAATTCCGATTTTTCTAATGCAGTTTTAGATAATGTAACGTTTAAAAATAGTGTCTTTCAAGCAGTTGACGTAGTTAATACCCAATTTAATAACGTTCAATTTGAAAATTGTACTTTTATTGATATGGATTTGACACATATTGCCGAAGCCAGCAATACCAAAATGAATGACCCGATGCTTATTAATACTCAAATCGGAATGAATAATGGAATTGAGATTTATAAAAATAATCATATTTTAAATCCTGGAGAGAGCAAATTAGAAATTCATGCCTTTAATATCACGGAAAAAATTGTTGAGCTGGATCAAGGCGTAATTGCTAAAGATTATGTGAATCTACCGAACCAAAATGAATACTTATTAGTTCACGATTTAAAAAACGAACAGTTATACCAACTAACATTTAATAAAGGGGATTTAATTCAATTAGAGCCAAATGATAAACAATTCATTGAAGAACTAAAAGCAACCGATTTTAACATGCTGCTAGACAATAGACAGATTGAAATTGTTGGCCTAGAAAGTGATTTTACAAATATCTATCACCAATTCAAAGAAAGTCAAATTTCATTGAAAAATGTTTACCAAAGTATAGAAAAGGATTTTCAAGAACTTATTTATAATTTCGAAAATGTAAATGATGCAAAAAGTAACCTACCTAAACTATACGATTTAAAAGAAAAAACAGAGCTATCCTTACTAATGCGTGAAGGTTATTATGACAACTTCTCAAACGTTACTGAAAACTTGAAGAAAGCAATTTATGCAGAACAATCGGGCAGTGAGCAAGGCGAGAAAATGACGAATATGTATTACCGTACATTAACACAAAATAAATATGCTCAAAGAATTTCGGAGCAGCTGCAAGCACAACAAAATTATTTATCAGCTGTTATTAATGAAACAGTGAATAACATGGTAAAAGGCAATACGGTTATAAAAGATGCACCTATTTTAATGCAAATCACCAATGCAGAATCAATTGTTAAATTAGACCGTGTAAAAACTCTTTTGACACATGAATTTACAGACAATCTGAATAAGAATATTACACCTATCGAATTTGATAAATCACTTATTCAAAATCAAATTAGAAGTTTAGACCGACAAAATGAGCATATGTCAGTAAATTATCGTTTATTAAATGATACTGAATCCAATGCATTTAATAAAAAAGCGTTATGGTCATTACCGAAAATTACACATGAGTTCTCAAATAAAATTCAAAATGAGATTAATTTAAATAAATTGAAAATGCCGGAGTTACCGGAAAAGACAGCAGCACCAACTAAGGAAAAAGAGCAAGTTAAAAATAATGATATGGAATTATCAAGATAAAAGGAGAATGGATATTATGTTACATTACGGAGAAATTTCAGTTTCAGAATTACCAATTACTTATAAAAAAGAAGAAGGGCAGCTAACGATTGAGGAAATTGTATATCTAGGTGAAAAATTAAACGACTATAAAGAAGTAGCATTTTTAGAAATTAACGAAGAAAAAGAACTATACGAAAAACTATACGCAAAAAAATAGAAGAGGGGTAATATCATGGCAGTTTCAAGTGGCTTATCATATCAAGATGTACAAGAACAATTAGAAAACGGATTGAATTTAATATTTCAAAGTGGCCGTTTTAAAGACTTATTATCCGTTATGGCTTCACAAAAAAACTACTCACTAAATAATACATTGATGATCGCTTTTCAAAAACCTAATGCAACGATGGTTATGGGTTATAAAGAATGGTTAAAACAGGGCCGTTTTGTTGAAAAGGGAGAAAAGGCAATAAAAATCTTAGCACCTATAGTAACTAAACAAATGATTAACAAAATCAATCCTCTTACTAACGATCCGATTATTGGTGAAGATGGACAACCTGTAAAAGAGAAAAAATCAGTAATTAAAGGCTTCAAAACAGCCAGTGTATTTGATGTAAGCCAAACAACAGGTAAAGAGATTCCGAGTGTTCGAGATTTTATAAGTCGAAACCTTGATGAAGATGCTTATATGTCGAAGTTGTATCAAGATTTTAAGCTTTATATAAATGATACAGTTGGTTTTAAAGTATCAGAACTTGAAACGGAAAAAGGGGTAGGAGGTTATTTTAATCGCTTAACAAATGAAATTGCTATTTCAACGAATGTTAATAATAATGATACCGAGAAATTCCGTGTACTTATACATGAATACGCCCATGCTTTATTACATGGCCAAGATAAGGAATTTGTAGAGGCTCATAGAGGACATAAAGAGGCACAGGCCGAGAGTGTAGCCTATGTAGTTTCATCTTATTACGGATTGGATATTGGGGATATTTCACATGGTTATATTGCAACGTGGGCGCAAGATTCCAAACTAGCCATGAAAGCCGTTGAACAAATTCGAAATACAGCAAACAATATTATTGATGAATTGCAGCTGTTACAAAAAGAAAAAGTAAACGAATTTTATAATCATACTGAAAATAAAATTTCAGATGCCAAAAGTATTTTAACAGAACAGTTTAATTTACCAAAAGGCGTATTTGAAAAAGAAGCAGCACCAACCGAATTTGAAGCAATAAACCGTAAGTATGGTATTGTATTGAATTTAAAAATTGAAACTGATGATAAAGGACATAGTTACTTCCGTACAAATCGAAATCTGATTGAAAGTTTAGATCAAGTTATTGGAGAAGGTAATTTATCTATTCTTAATGCAAAGAAGGTATTAGGCGAGCCTGTAATTGAAAATAAATTAATCAATGAAGATTACCAAGTTAAAAAAATTAGAAATGCCGGCTATGTAGTGGAAGCAAAAGAAAGTAAGCAAGTTATTTCCGAGCAGTTCGATAAAAAGGATGAAGCCCTTATATATCAAAGAAAGGCAGCAATGGGGCAAGCGTTGGTTCGAATGGCAGAAGTTAAAAAAGAATGGAATACTAATCAAAGTGACTTGCAATTGACGACACAATATAAAGGTGTAAAAGATGAAGTTGCTAAAACTACAGCAGAATACTTAAATCTAAATTCGAAAGAACCTGTAATTATTAAGGATAATCAAGAGAGTATCGCATGGCTATTAATGAAAAATTCCAACATAAAAACAGTGACAGAACTAACGGAATTTATCGGAAATCATAAGCACGTTCCAAGCTATAAAAACATTAATATTAATGAATCTTTAGAAGTGAAACCAAAAGAAAATGAAAACGCTAATCAAAATGGCCGTGAAACGGTTGCTACAAGGTAAGTAAGATAGGGGGATGAAAATGAGATCGAACCGGTACAATGTAACCTTTTCTATATCACAGCTCGATATTGGAGAGGGATATTTAGGTGAAATCAATGTAACAGACACTTTTACTCATAAAATGTATACGTTCAATTTAACAGGCGAATCAAATACATTTGATATGGAATTTATAAATAATAATGAAATAGGGGATGTAACGGTATATGTAGAAGAATTTGAAGGGCTTAAATTAGAACAAATTCATACCTACGATGAAGCTGTTCAAGAAATTGAAGATTATAAAGAAGGAGTCCCTTTGGAAACCTTAATTGGAGAAGAGGATAGTAAAATTGTTACTAATACAATTTTACAGCATTATTACTCTTATAGTTCCCTTCCAGTTCAATTGATTAGTGATGATGTACAGGTCAATATTGCAGATTACATTGTAAATCGAGAAATGGGTAAATTGTTGGCCCGTTCAGTAGAGAAACCTCTAACTAAAAATAAAGTTTTAAATTTTGCACATACAATGGATAAGCTGGATGTACACCCTTCCTATTACGGGAAGAAATTATTAATGCCGGAACTAATGAAAAGCATAAATAGTCATAAATTTACCGATAGAGAAGCGAATAAGGTAAATAATATGTTGCAGCAGTTAAACGGCAAAGAAATAGGAAAACTATTACCGGAAATGGAAATCGAAAATAATTCAGAGCTATCAATAGGCCGATAGTTTGAGAGAAGCATCTTTCTTAGAAAGGTGCTTTTTTTCTGTTTTATTCTCATATTTGTTGTAATTTATATGTAAAAATGGTTGTATATTACTAAAAAGGATGTTATAATTTTACTAGAGACAAAAGGAGGATGTAACTATGTACATGAATAATAAGACGTTCCAAAGACTTATGATTCGTGGGAGAATTGCAACGACAGTTGACTTTAAATACTTAGCAAATTCCACAGCAGTAGCAAATTTCGGTGTAGTAGTAAATCGTGGTTCTAAAAGTGATTTTATTCCGGTAGTTGCATGGGGAGATAAAGCAAAAAAAATTGCAGATGAAGGAAATAAAGGGGATTTAATCAGTTTTGAAGGTGAATTGCGTTCAGATTCTTATGAATCGCCCGAGCATGGAAAACGCTTTGAGTTAAAAGTTCAAGTGAAAAATGATACGGATAAAGAGTATTACATACTCGATATTTTCCCAAAATTAAACTCGAATCCGGGTGTTGAAAATGAACAAAGCTAGTAAAGATTCAGCCCACCTTATTATTGATAAAATCGTTTTAGAACCCTTGAAAGAAGAAATGACTATCATTCAAAAAAGTTTAAATTCCATTAGTGAAAAATATTCTTTTTTAATGAAAGGGGATATTGATGAAACGAAAGAGTTAATCATTAAAACCTTTTTATTAGCCGACCAAAGCCAAAACGAAGATGAATCTATTTCTTTCGATGAACAAGCTTTTTATACTGCTATTTCAGATGAAACAAAGCAGCAAATTGTTGATGAAGCATTTTCGAAGTTTATTTCTAAAATGACAGTTAATGAATTGAAGATGGAAGGTGATTAATTGAAATTAGTATTATGTTTGCGTTCAAATGCAGCATATGAAAACGCTGCTAAATCACTCTCTTTGTCTAAAAGGCTAAACGATCTAACAATAGCAAAAGAAAATATTACTACCGTTGAACTCTTAAAGGATTTCATTGAATTTTACGAAGCTGATTTATATATACTCGATGCAGCTGTACCAAATGTAAGTGAAATGAAAACCTTACTTGAAAAAAGTAATAAGAAATATGTTTATGTTGAGGCAATAAAAGAGATTACGCCAACCATCGAAGAAAAATTCGGGGAGGAACAAATTGAGGAAAAGGAAATATTACCTCAAGCAGTAATTGCCGAATTACCGAATCATAAACACAAGCCAAGAATTATTGAAATTGAAAAAGAAGTAGTTGTTTCAAAATACAGAACTGTACCGAAAAAGGTAATATTGATTGGCTCACTATATTCGAACGCTGGAAGTACAATAGTCGCCACGAATTTAGCAAGAGCATTAGCAGAAAGGGAAGTCGATGTAACGTATATTGAAAATCCTATAGCAGAACCAAATATGTATGATTTTCTACAAGTACATACGGCATATCCAGAGTACGTTGATTTAGGCAATGAAATAATAAACGACAGATTCCCCAAAAATTATGAGCCTTATTTCCATAAGGGTATAAATTGGGTATTGAACGATCCGAGAAATAAACGCAATGAAAGTATAACCTTTGAGCATCTAACTTTAATGAAACAGTTTGTAGAGGCCACAGTAGTTATATATGACATTTCAAATTACATGGATCATCCAGAAATAATAAAACTTGCACGAATTGCAAACGAAATTATCCTTGTTGCAGAAGCAAATCCGATTAAAAATGAATATCATTTCACGAATCCAGACCGTACTAAAAATGTTGTGACATTGTTAGAAAAAAATGAAATTGACTATAAAATATTCCTAACCAAAACAGGTATTAAGGGAATAGATATGAAAGTCATTAATGAACTGTTACCTGTTCCAGCAACATATGAAATGACATACATTCCATATGAGGAATTAATCGAAAATCTATTTAAGTCTCAAATATATTATGATGCCGATACAGAGGCCCAGTTATTTATTGAAGAAGAACTCACACCACTAATTGAAAATTTACTTCCGATAGAGATTGCTAAACTTAAGAAAAAACCTCAAAAAACCTTAATTAGCCGGCTTTTTAAAAGGAGCATCTAATGTATAATAAGTACATTATACATTCGGGGGAAAATGACATGTCGTACAGTTCAAAATCAATTAAAATCAACTTCTTTTGCAGAAAATTATATGAGCACACAATTGAGATTTTAGAAAAGGATAAATCTGTTTTATCTAACTTGTACATTGCAGAAAAATTCGGGACAGAAAATGAAATAAAATTAGCAAGATATAACTACAATGAATTGTTTGTAGAAATGATCGACGGTATTGAAAATTTAACTTCTTATGCTGTACTGGAATTAAAACAAGAGATTTCAACAAAAGAGCGCATATTAGAACTAAAAAAAATAATGAATTTAGATAACAATAAAAATATGAGAGCTAATTTATCTTTCCGAGTTCCAGCAAAAAATATTGAAAAGGTAAAAAAAATTAAAGAACATTCGGGAGTTAAAACGATTTCAGAAGTTGCTGAAATAGCGATAATGAACTATGTAAACCAACTAGATGAAATTGCTTATAAATTATTAAAAATTACCATAGATAAGGAGTTTTCATAAGTTTAAATATTTTTTTTTAAACTTTTCGTCCTAAAAGTATTCACGAATACCGGTATAAATGGTATAATTTAATAAAGATTACAAAAGGAGGAAAAAATGAAAGTCAAAAAAAAGCAACGTAAATTAGGCCTAGCAGCCGTTGCGTTATTTACGATTACATTAATCTTATTCGTTTGGTACGAGTGGGGGGGAGGGCGTAACGCAATCAACTACACAGAAGTTCTAACGTTAAATCAAGAAGTGTTTCATGGGACGACCATTACAGAAGAAATGCTAACAATGATGCCGATTGATAAAGAGAATATCAATAAAGCTTATCTAATGAGTGCCGAGCAGATTATTGGAAAAGAAGCGATCCATTATATTCCGGCAGCAACCCCGTTAGTCATTGAGTATTTCGATGATGCAAACGTTGTTTTGAATGAAGGTCAAGTGATTGCTCAAATCCCTTCAAGTTGGATAACGAGTATGCCCCAAACGTTGAGACGTAACGACAAAATATTTCTTTATGCAACCGATATTCCTGTAGATAGAAATGAAGAACAAGAACAGGGCCAATATCAAACAGCAACGTCTAATGAAGAAACTACAAATGTAGAAGAAGATGCAGCAGCCGATAATTCCACAGAATCATTAGAAGATGATGAATTAGGTGAAATGATTGAACTGTACGAAACGCATGTTGCCTATGTTAAAGATGGAAGTAACAATGAAGTCCTTTCTGTATCTTCTGGAAATCGAAAAAATGCTAGTTCAACAGTTTCTAGCGTGGAAATAGTTACAACAGCAGACGACTTTAAAGAAATTGAAAAGAAGATCAATGAAGGAAGTTTCTTAATCATCATGTATTCAGATGCACATGAAATAGAAGAAACAGAAAATCTTGAAGAGGAAGGAGAGGAATAAGTTCATGCAGATTTTAATTGTAGAACCTCAAAGTAAATATATCGACTACTTAAAGGCTAATAGTGATTATGATATTTTGCACCAAGATAATATCAAACTTTTAAGTATGGATGAATCAGACATTTTAATCGTTGATAATCAAGCAGCTGATATTAATGAGCTAATTCAAAAGAAAGAGTATTTCAATGAATATCAATACGTGTTCTATATCGGTCAAATTTCAAAAGAAGATACGGTTTTAGCGAAAATCAACGATATTATCCCAATTGAAACAGATGAACCACAGCATGTATTAAGTGCAATTGAAAATCTGATGAAAAGCCAAAAAAACGACAGAGTATTTTCCTTTATTGCAGCTGATAGAAAAGCTGGAAATACAAGTGTAATTCATTCTATTGCTGAAAGTTTAGCAACTAATTCTACAAAAGAAGTAATCGTTTTAAGTCTTAATAACAACTATACAGAACCATTGTATACGGATGTTACATTAGACCAAATAAAAACTTCAATTATTTCACAGAGAGTAACATTTGATGAAATTTTGAATATCGCTAAATTTAATGGGAAGTACGCCTACATTGGTACAAGTAAAAACATCTTTGATTCCAGTAAATATACAGCTGAACAAATCGCATATTTTTATTCCGTCCTTGCAGAGCAAGATACACATTTAGTTTTGTTGGATTTAGGAGCAGATGAACAAAATCCATTTCATGCAGTAGCATTTGATTATGTGCACCACATGTTTTTAATTACAAGGCCAACGTTTAATTATCAGTACAGCTTTAATAAAAAAATGGAACAAATCTTTGAACCGTTTTATAAAAGAACACATAAAAGCTTTTATACAATTATCAATGGCGTTACAGATGAAACAAATTTAAGTAAATCACCTTATAAGGTCATTTCAAAAATTTCATTTTCTGAATATGGCGTTGAAGCAGAAAATTCACACATTCCACTTCATAAGCTAGATTCTAGTTTCGAACAAGAAACAAGCGTAATTGCTAAGTATATTGCTACATTAAACGGCAGCTATATAGAAACAGAAGAAAAAAACGAACGCTTCTCTATGTTTGGATGGATGAAAAAGAAACAACGTTTGAAGGAGGTTTAACATGGGGTTCAACTTTGAAAGCTATTTAAGCGAACGAACAATTGAACATGAAAATAAAAATGTTGAATTAAATAGTGAACGCTCTTTCTTATCTTTCTATACTTTGTGCATCGACATAGAAAAGCATTTAATGCAAACAGCTACAGACGATACATCGAAGGATTGGAACGCCATTCAAACGGAGGCGATCATAGGAGAAGAAAAAGGCGTTAATTTATATTTAGAGCTTATCAATACTTATCTAAATAAATTCGGAAAAAATAATGTACTATTTCCACCCTGGTATAAAAAATTAGACGAAGCAGTTTTCCATGAAATTATTGGTCTAGGGGGCGTTGCAGAATGGCTTGAAATGCAAAATTCATCTACCTGTAAAGTAATACAACCCTATATTTATTTTAAGATTGATGGCCAGTTAGAAAAGCAGAAACAAACATTTTCAGAAGAACGTTTTGACAAAATGATTAACACATTAGTTCAATCTGATATAGCAAAAAGAAAGTCAGAAGATATTATCGAACTTATGATTTTAAACGGAAAAATTCGTGTAACGATTTTAAAAAATGTAAATAAAAAACATTCAAAAGGTACAGTTATTTTCCGTAAATATACCGTTCAATCAAGAAGTTTAAATAATAAAGAGAAATTTCAATTAGAAGAATTGGCCGAGCTTGAAATGATTGGATATGAAGCTATCCCATTGTTAAAAGCAATGGTAGCAACAAGATTCAACGTGAATTTTATCGGTGCACCCGAGACAGGGAAAACAACCCTGCTATCGTATTACCAAGCCAATGAAAACACTAAATTCGAGGGAATTACAATTCAAAATGAAGCCGAATTTCACGCCCGAGAATTACTAGATGCACCGATTATCGAATTTATCATTGATGATAATAACCGTAAAGAAACCCAAGCTGCAATATTACGATCCGACTTAGATTATTTAGTCTACGGGGAAACTCGAAAAGGCGTTGAAGTGAACTTACTTGTATTCCTTATAACAAAAGGTATTCGAGGAAATAAGGCGACTTATCATACACAATTACGTCCAGAAGATTTCCCATACTTAGCAGCTAAACAAATTCAAGAAGAAACTACATCGGAATTATGGGCGACCATGCTAACGCTTGCTAGTGGCTTTGACTTTCTAATTGAAACGATTAAAGACCCGGACAACCCCGGAAAGAAACGTTTGAGAGGTATTCACGAATTACGAGTAGATGAAGAAACACTATTGATTCAAAGTAATACCATTTGTCTTTATGACTTTAGAACACAGTCATGGACATACAATGATGATATTTCTCGTCAGACGAAAGAAACGGCCTATATAACCGATTACAAGGCATTCGATCAGTTCCAAGAAATTTTAACATCGTTAGCTCAAAAATATCCTATGCCGGATGAATTAAAAGTACGTACAAGCCTTTATTCTAAATTAATTCCAAAATACTAGGAAGGTGACTTAAAAATGGATGTAATTATACGTTATGCCCTTTACACGTCATTCTTTGTATCAATTGGAATTGTTATTTTCTTAGCTGTTCAGCCTTACTTTATGCAGATGCAAAATAGTTTTGACCGAATTATGAAAAAGAATGAATATCAAATGTTATTGCAACAGACAAGATATTTCTTAGAACGATCCATCGGGCAGAACAGTTTATTTGCAGCATATGTATACTTGCTTTCACTAGCAATGATTTTCTTTATTAGTTTTTCAGCCTTTATTATCGGAGGCAACCATCCACTAATTTCTATAGTGTACAGTCTGTTTATCGTTTTATCCATATTCAGTATTTTTTACGCTTTAGCTTATAGAAACCAAGTGTTAGTTACACATGAAGGTATACATTTACTGGAAGAACTGATAAACAACTATAAAATTTATCACTTAAATATTATAGAAACAATCGAACGTACAAGTGAAAACCTATCAGAAATTCAAGCGCCTTTATCCAAAAAAATGATGCGTAATTTATCATTCAGAGTTAAACATGCAAGAAATGACGATATGGTGAGAGAAGCATTAGAGCAGCTAGTAAATACAATTGGTGTATCGTGGGCTTACTCATTATCCAGTGTATTTGAAAAGGCAATTATTGAAGGTATTGACGTTACAGAGGCATTGAAAGATATAAAAATTCAGTTAGAGGATTTAGAGCAATTAAAAGAGTCCTTAAAAGATGAAGTGTATGAAGCAAAGACAATGATAGTGGTAATGTACCCTTTAATGTTTCTGATAACAATAGGTGTAGTTTACTTATTTGAAATACCATTTAAAGATTACTTAACTTATCAGTTTGGTGAAGGTGTTCAGTATTTAATTATCATACTTCTTTTGATGGTAGCCTCAATCGGTTATTACTTGTTTATAACCAAGCCAAAAAATGATTATTAGGAGGAACTATGAAGTATATCTTTTTAATACTGCTAATAGCTGCTGTTTTATTAATGCTTTTTAGTGATAATCACCAAGTTATTAAACTAAAAAAAGGCTACTACAAAGTAAAAAAATATCAAACTCGTAAAAAAGTTCAATTTAAACAAAATGATTTAAATGAAGAGTTTCATAAAGCTGGATTTCTCTTCGATTTATATAAATACCAAACGGTACGTTATACCGTAACAGCCGTGTTAATGGCGTTAAATATCCTTTATATATTCCAGTTAAAACAAATTCATACGGGGTTGATTTTAATAACAGTTGGGCTTTATGTGGCTTCCATTCCAAAAACCTATGTTATGAAATTCAAAACTCCATTAAAGAGAGTAATAGATATTTCCACTAAAAAGCGAAAAGAGCAATACAACCGTGAAATGGGACTATTCATTATTCAGCTTGCTAACAACTTTAATTTATATAAAGGGAATCCACCATCGGCCATACACATGATAAATGAAGCAATGGTTGGTATGGACAAAGTAGAGCCAATATTTAAAAACTATTTAAGATATTTGCAAATAAATAAGCATGAGGAAGGTATTCAATACTTTGTTAATACGATTGATACAGAAGAAGCCAAACGGTTAGCTTCCGTATTATCCAAATTAGATGAATTGAAGCCATCCGATTTAAAAGATCAATTAGAGTTCCAAAAAGCAAACTTCCAAGAAAAACGAAAGATTAGTAAAAAGAACAAAATTAAATCTCAAAACTATAAGATTACAGCCCTATCATCAGCAACTTTAATTATCATTTTATTAAATATAATTCAAAGTGTACTTAGTATCTTCAACACAACAGGGTTTATGGGCTTTTAAATAAATTATTCCTTGAAAGGGGTGAGGCGAGTGGGTAAGTTTCTAATGGGTCTTTGCTTTGTGTTGATAGCCGTTAT
>NZ_JBBOWV010000001.1:3702500-3836374 GCF_038007305.1 Solibacillus sp. FSL W7-1436 | reverse complement strand
TTTTGTAAAAGGCAGATAGAGCAATCTTTCTGCCTTTTATTTTTAGATGCTGATTTACTGAAATGTTTTTTAAAAATGAGGTAGAAAATATGACCGATATTTTAAATTTTTTGCAATATAAAAATGAAAAACTGGAAAGTGAATTGAATAAATTGTTTGAACGTGCCAACTCTCCCGGAAGCCGGGTAGATGCACTGCTGGAAAACAAAGCATTGCAACTGGAGGACCATAAGCTGTTTTTGGCGTTTTTAGCGTATTTAGCACAGCAAAACATTGAAGCTAAACAACTTTTTCAAGATGTTCTGCGCCTGCCGAAGCATCAATTCGAAATGAAATATGAAATGAACTGGGCACAAGTCATCAAATTGAGTGTCACATTTTTTACAATTTTACGCGCTAATGACCTGAATAGTTACAAACAATTTATCGACTAGCTTGTAACAACCAGTAACAGTTCGCTATAATGATGAAATGAATAAAGGTAATAAATGATAGGGGGGCAAGTAGTCGATGAATGAAGAACAACGACTAGCTAGTCAGCAGATTAAACAACCTAAAGAAGAAAAAGACTATAGTAAATATTTCGAGAAAGTATTTACGGCTCCTTCACTAAAAGACGCGAAAAAACGCGGTAAAGAAGAAGTAAAATATCATAAAGATTTTGATATCGAAGAAAAGTTTTTAGGAATGGGACAGGATCGTAAGTTTTATATTCGAACGTACGGCTGTCAAATGAACGAGCATGATACTGAAGTAATGGCTGGTATTTTCATGCAGCTTGGCTATACACCGACTGAAATGATAGAAGAAGCGGATGTCGTTTTACTAAACACGTGCGCAATCCGTGAAAATGCGGAAAATAAAGTATTCGGTGAGCTGGGCTTCCTGTTAAAATATAAACGTAAAAATCCGGAAATGCTGATCGGTGTCTGCGGATGTATGTCGCAAGAAGAATCTGTCGTGAACAAAATATTAAAACAGTATCAGCATGTCGATATGGTGTTCGGCACACATAATATCCACCGATTACCGAATATTTTACACGATGCTTATATGTCTAAGGAAATGGTTGTCGAAGTATGGTCAAAAGAAGGCGATGTCATCGAAAACCTTCCGAAAAAACGTATTGGTTCGATTAAAGCCTGGGTGAATATTATGTACGGCTGTGACAAGTTCTGTACATATTGTATCGTTCCATATACACGAGGCAAGGAACGTTCCCGCCGTCCTGAAGAAATTATCCAGGAAGTGCGTGAATTGGCAGCACAAGGCTATAAAGAAATTATGCTGTTGGGTCAAAATGTAAATGCATACGGAAAAGACTTTGATGATATTGAATACCGACTAGGTGATTTAATGGATGAACTCCGTAAAATCGATATTCCGCGTATTCGCTTTACGACAAGTCACCCACGCGACTTCGATGATCAATTAATCGAAGTATTGGCAAAAGGCGGAAATCTCGTCGATCATATCCATTTACCGGTACAGTCGGGTTCAAACGAAATATTGAAGATTATGGCACGTAAATATACACGTGAACATTTCCTGCAATTAGTAGACAAGATTAAAGCGGCAATTCCGGGAGTAACATTGACAACGGATATCATTGTTGGCTATCCGAATGAAACAGAAGAGCAATTCCAGGAAACGCTGGATTTGTACCGTCAAGTTGGCTTTGATATGGCGTTCACGTATATTTATTCGCCCCGTGAAGGAACACCGGCTGCTAAAATGGTCGATAATGTAACAGAGGAAGAAAAGAAAGACCGTCTGCACCGTTTGAATGAGGTTGTCGGAGAGTATTCTGCAAAAGCGCTCAAAGACTTGGAAGGTCAAACAGTAGAAGTTTTAGTTGAAGGCAGCAGTAAAAGACGCGATGATGTGTTAGCTGGCTATACGCGCAAAAACCGTCTAGTTAACTTTAAAGCAGATCCAAAATATATTGGAAAGCTTGTAAATGTAAAAATTTTAGAAGCAAAATCATACTCTTTAATGGGTGAGTTTGTAGAAGAAGTGACAAAAGAGGGGGAGTTCGTAAGATGACAACAAAATTGTATACAAAAGATGAGATTGTAGAAAAAGCAAAAGAAATTGCCCACATGATTGCGAATACAGAAGAAGTGGAATTTTTCAAAAAAGCGGAAGAACAAATTAACGAAAACCAATTCGTACGCGAAAAGATCGCTTCATTGAAAGCACTGCAAAAGCAGGCCGTTAATTTCCAGCACTTAGGGAAAGAAAAAGCGCTTAAAATGATCGAAGGTAAGATTACAGGAATTGAAACAGAAATCGACGAATTACCAGTCGTTCAACAATTTAAACAATCACAGACTGAAGTAAATGAACTGCTGCAATTAGTATCCAACGCCATTGCGAATAATGTCACAGATGAAGTCATTGCTTCTACAGGCGGCGATCTGCTAAAAGGCGAAACAGGATCGAAAGTACGTAATAGTACACCGGGCTCATGTTCTTAAATGGATTTAAAAAGATATCCTTCATGGATATCTTTTTTGTTTAGGTTTAATATTCTTAAATGCTTAACAGGATGTGTAAATAATGGTGTCGATATTACTAGTTGGTTTTGTTATAATTTAAGTTAGTTAGGACTACTTAGGAAGGACTTTGGCTATGAACGAATTTGACAATCTAAGTGTAAGTGATGAAGGGATGTACGTTTGGTTATGTCAGATGGCCCGGCAGATTGATGCGGCAATAGCAATTATCAACCCGAATAAAGGTTATACAATTGACTTTGTAAACCAGCTCTTTCTGCAAACAACCGGATATGATGAAGATGATGTGATCGGGTCAACATTTTCATTACTACAGGGGCCTCTTACCGACATGTTGAATGAGAATTCGATTCAGGAAAGTATTAAACATGGACTTACTTTTAAAACTTCATCATTCCATTACCGAAAAGATGGTTATGCATTCTGGAACGAAGTCCGTCATTTACCGATGTTCAATCAGCAGGGGATACTCCAATATTGTGTAATCATAATGAAGGATGTCACAGACTCCATGAATATCGAATCGTTGATTGAGCTGGAACGTGAAGTCTACTTTAGTCTGGAAACAGGGCATCCGCTTGAAAATGTATTACGCAATATTTGCAGATCGGTTGAAATAACCTTCGGAAAGAAATGCCACTGTTCCATCGTCCTTGTTGATGAAAATGACCGGATGATTAATATTTACGGTGAAATGTGGAGAGACCTGAAAAAGCTCGATGAGAATATTTTATTAATGGATATCGAAGACAAAAGTAAAATCAATAAACCGCTCATTATAAAAGATTTGGAGCAATCGGTCTATCATGAAGCATATCGGCCGATTATTGAAAAGTATCATTTAGTTTCAATGTGGAGTCAGCCGATTTTAAATACAGAAGGGAAAACGATCGGCTTATTTACAATGTATTTTGAACAACGTGCGGAACCAAAAACGATTGAAATCAAATATATGAATCGAGTTGCACCAATTGTTACACTCGCATTAAAATATTTTGATCAGAAAAGTGCCATTCGCCGTCTTGCTTTTCGGGATGTTGCATCCGGATTAAATAATTATGAACGCTTTAAAATCATTTTAAATGATTGGGCTGCTGAACAGTCAAGAGGGCATTTATATATTATAGAACCGGGAGAATATCAGAAAATAATTGATTTATATGGCCGACAAGGCGGGGATGAGGTATTGCGTCAGCTTGCGAATCGAATTCAGAATATCTCGACATTCGGGGATTCAATCATTGCAAGATATACACATTCAGCGATTATTGTAGCGACACGCCTGTCATTACACGAAATGAATATTCCTCAATTTGAAGGTGAACAGGTTTTATCCGAGCCATATTATATTGATGGAAAAGAAGTGTATTTAACATTAAAAATAGGAACTTCGTCTTTTAGTTCCGGTATTAACTACATAGAAGCAGTCCGCCAGGCGGATAATGCATTATCAAGCGCGCTTAAAGTAACGGGCAGTGTTATTAAAAACTTTAATATGGGTTTAATTGAGTCGGTCGAACAGGAAATGAATATACTGGCCCATTTTACACGCGCTCTAAAAAATAGCGAATTTTTCCCGATGCTCCAGCCGAAAGTGAATATGGTGACAGGAGAAATCGAAAGTTTTGAAGCGTTGGCGCGCTGGAATTCGGCGGAATTAGGTTTTGTCTCGCCAATGTTATTTATTCCGGTTGCAGAAAATACCGGCAACATTTATAAAGTGGATCTCGAAATTTTCAAAAAGGTGCTCCAGTGGCAAAAACAACGACAAGATGCGGGTATGAAATTGTATCAAGTATCGATCAATATTTTACCGAGCCATTTTTATAATCCGGCATTTGTGGAAAGTTCCATTGCCCTTATTGAAAGCTATAATATCAATCCGAAATTTATCAAATTTGAAATAACCGAAAGTGTCGAACTGGAAGACGTCTTAAGGGCCAAAAAAATAATCGATGAGCTGCAGCGGTTTGGGATTGAAACTTCGATTGACGATTTTGGTGTTGGTTATTCCTCGCTCAGTTATTTGCAGGAACTGCCGTTTAAAGAAATAAAAATCGATAAAAGTTTTGTCGATGATTTAGCGAACCCTCGGATGAATGCGGTCATCAAAACCATTATTCAGCTTTCGGATAACTTGAACATGATGTCGGTAGCAGAAGGGATCGAAACAGAAGCACAGCATCTCGAGCTGAAGCGATTAGGCTGTCAGATTGGACAAGGTTATTATTATTATAAACCACTGCCAATTCAACAAATTAATGAATTGCTGGATAATAAAATAAAAATTTCTTTCAGCAAATGAAACTCTCAGTGAAATAAATTACGTGCTAAACCTCAAAACACTTTGTAGGCCATATCCCGTATAGGAATAAAAATGCACTGAGGAACATTTGAGCGAAGCAATAGCAAAAGCGCTACTACAATAAAGGATTGTAGTAGTTTTTTCTTTTCTAAAAACTCATTTCACCCTTTAGGCACCTGCCGCATACAATAAGTCGAGCAGTTGAAGAAAGGAGAGATGTTCGGTGAAGCGTTTACGTCAAATTGTGACGAAAGCAGTTATTGCGAAAGGAAAGAAGCGTACCGAATGTGTAGAAACGCTCTGTCCACCGAATGCACCAACGAGCATATTAGGTTGTTGGGTAATCAATCATCAATACCAGGCGAAACGTAATGGTAAATTTGTTGAGGTGACAGGGAAGTTCGATGTGAATGTTTGGTATGCATATAACAATCATTCAAAAACGGCAGTGCATACAGAGACTATTTCCTATAAGGATCGTGTCAAGCTGTCATTCCGTGATGGAGAAGAAGTAGAGTCAAATGATGTGAAAGTCCGTGTATTACAAGCGCCGAATTGTATTGAGGCAATCATTACGAAACAAGGCGACAAAATCCAGGTAACGGTTGAGCGTGAATTTTTAGTGGAAATCATTGGGGAAACGACAATTGTCATTAATGTACACCCGATCGATTTTGAAGATGAATGGTCGTTTGAAGAAAGTTCACAACAGCCATCCAGCAGTTCTTCATCTTCGTCATCATCCTCATCTTCGTCCGATTCCGGAGGCAAAGGTTTTGGCAAAGATTATGATTCCTCATCATTTTCATAAGAGCCTCTATCTTTTAACAGGAAATGATTAGTCATAAAAATATTGTAAAGCTCTATCATAAACAGTTGGGAATTGTTTGAAGATTACTTTCAGACAATTCCTTTTCTTTGCGTTTGCAAGGCAAAATGCAAGTCAAATGGTATAATACTTGTACAAGTTTTAGCAAGTGAGGGAAATAAACTATGACTACATATACACCGATGATGCAACAATATTTGCTCGTAAAACAAGATTACAAAGATGCTTTTTTATTTTACCGTTTAGGCGATTTCTATGAACTGTTTTTTGATGATGCGATTAAAGCGTCGCAGCTGCTGGAAATTACATTAACAGCTCGCGCAGGTAATACAGATAATCCAATACCGATGTGTGGTGTGCCGCATCACTCTGCGCAGGGATATATCGAAACACTTGTCGCAAAAGGTTTTAAAGTGGCGGTATGTGAACAGACGGAAGATCCAAAGCATGCAAAAGGTGTAGTGAAACGTGAAGTCGTACAAGTAATTACACCGGGTACGATTACAGAAGGAAAAGCAATTGACGGGAAATCGAATCATTTTATTGCAGCGGCTGAAAGCAATGAAGATGATGAAATCGTATTTGCCTATTTGGACGTATCGACTGGCGAAGCAAACTGTTCGGTTATTGAAGGAAGTGCAAAGCAGTTAATTCAGCAAGTACAAGCATATGCAATAAAAGAACTTATTGTGACGGAACAGCTGCAGTTGCTGCTTGCCGAGTATGCGGAAGCGGGCGGTATCGTTCTGTCACTTGAAACGGAAGAAATGGATACGGTTAAGGCAGATCAGTATATTGCACATTTGCCGGTTCGGCTGCAAGGTGTGGCAAAGAGACTACTGCAATATGTGGAACGTACTCAAATGCGCTCTTTATCGCATATTCAGCCTTTTGCCTATACTGAAGCTGATAATTTCCTTCGTATCGATACGAATTCCAAACGTAATTTGGAGTTGATCCAATCGATACGCGGCGGGGATTCGAAAGGTACATTGCTTTGGCTTTTGGATGAAACAGTAACAGCAATGGGAGGGCGAAAACTGAAACAGTGGATGCATCAGCCGCTCGCAAAGAAAAATGCGATTGAAGCGCGGCAGACGATTGTAACAGAGTTGCTGGAAGACTTCTTTTTACGCGATGAATTAACGGCACTGCTGAAAAATGTCTATGATTTAGAGCGTCTGGCAGGGCGTGTAGCGTTTGGTTCTGTTGGTGGACGCGATCTGGCACAGCTGCGCGAATCATTACGGCAAGTACCAATGATTCAGCAAAAGCTTGTAAACAGCGGTTTGGAAAAATGCATGGCGCTTGGTCAAAAGCTGGACGTATGTACCGATATTGAACAATTGCTGGCAGAAGCAATTACCGATCATCCGCCAATTTCGATCAAAGAGGGAGATGTCATTCGCGATGGCTACAATGCACAGCTGGATGAATACCGTGATGCTTCCCGAAACGGGAAAGACTGGATTGCCCAGCTTGAGCAGAAAGAACGTGAACTGACAGGGATTAAAAATTTAAAGATCGGCTATAACCGGGTGTTTGGCTACTATATTGAAATTACAAAGTCCCATTTGAATAATACAGACCTGGCACGTTTTGAACGAAAACAAACTTTGGCGAATGCCGAGCGTTTTATTACGGAAGAATTAAAAGAAAAAGAAGCACTGATTTTGAATGCAGAAGAGCAGAGCCTTGCTTTGGAATATGATTTATTTGTAGCATTGCGGGAACAGCTAAAAGGGTATATACCTCGTGTCCAGGCATTGGCTGCCCAAATCAGTGAGCTTGATGTTCTGATGAGCTTTGCGGCGGTAACGGACAAATACCGTTTTACAAAGCCGGTATTCCATGAAGGGCGTGCACTGAAAATTATTGAAGGAAGACATCCGGTCGTAGAAAAAATGCTCAATAAACAAAGTTATGTACCGAATGATTGTGTGCTGACGGATGATAAAAATATGATGCTGATTACCGGTCCGAACATGTCGGGTAAAAGTACGTATATGCGCCAAGTTGCACTAATTGTCGTTTTGGCACAAATGGGGTGCTATGTACCGGCCGATGAAGCGGTACTACCGATTACAGACCAGATTTTCACACGAATCGGTGCAGCCGATGATTTAGCGGCAGGCCAATCGACATTTATGGTGGAAATGCTTGAATCACAGCATGCCATTACACATGCAACCAAAAACAGTTTGCTGTTATTTGATGAAATCGGACGAGGTACTTCAACATATGACGGGATGAGTCTGGCACAAGCAATGATGGAATATATTCATGATGAAATCGGGGCGAACACATTATTTTCAACTCACTATCACGAATTGACGGATTTGGAAAACGAGCTGGCAAGACTGCAAAATGTCCATGTCAGTGCCACCGAGCAGGACGGCCGAGTGGTATTTTTGCATAAAGTGAAAAAGGGTGCCGCAGATAAAAGCTACGGTGTGCATGTGGCGGAACTTGCGGAAATGCCGGAAACGATTTTACAGCGTGCCCGTATATTACTGGAGCAGTTTGAAGCAACGAATGCTGAAAAGCCGCAAGCTCTCAATTATGAACAGCAACCACCCAAAACTCCGCAAATAGCGGAACAGGTGGCGGAGGACGATTTGCAGCTTTCATTGTTTACAATGGAGGAAGCGCCATCAATCGCACCGGAACAACAAGAAGTGCTCGATGCATTGAAAAAACTGAATGTGATGGGTACAACACCAATGCAGGCAATGACATTATTGCATGAACTGCAGCAAAAATTATTAGGAAATTAATAAAGGAGGGAACGGCTTTGGGAAAAATTCACATAATGGATGAGTGGCTATCGAATAAAATTGCAGCCGGTGAAGTAGTAGAACGTCCTTCATCTGTTGTAAAAGAGCTAGTAGAAAATGCAATCGATGCGGGCAGTACGTCAATCGAAATTTTCCTGGAAGAAGCTGGCCTTCATTCAATACAAGTCATTGATAACGGAAGTGGTATGGACGAGGAGGACGCGCTTAAATCCTTTTCGCGCCATGCCACATCAAAAATAGAAAAAGAACAGGATCTGTTCCGCATTCGCACACTTGGTTTCCGTGGTGAAGCATTGGCATCGATTGCTTCGGTTTCCAAATTAACATTACGCACATCCGACGGGAATGGCGGTGTCCATTTGTATATGGAAGGCGGTCATTTGAAGGAACATCAGCCGACCGCACTGCGTAGGGGAACAGATATTACTGTTGCACAGCTGTTCTTTAATACACCGGCACGACTGAAATATTTAAAAACGATTCAGACCGAGCTTGGGCATACAATCGATTTTGTTAACCGGATTGCACTTGGCTATCCTACGATTGCGGTTAAACTTGTGCATAATGGGCAAACATTATTGCAAACGAACGGGCGCGGCCAAGTTCAGCAAGTATTGGCAGCCATTTACGGTGCACAAAATGCGAAGAAAATGCTGCCGTTTGAAGGTCAAAATCAGGATTATAAAATTCATGGTTTTGCAAGTTTGCCAGAAGTGACGCGTGCTTCGAAAAACTATATGTCCCTTTTCGTCAATGGACGCTGGGTCAAACATTTTGTGATTCAGAAGGCAATTACAGATGCCTATCATACGTATTTACCGATAGAGCGTTTTCCGATTGTACTTTTGTATGTTGAGGGAGATCCGCAATTAACTGATGTCAATGTGCATCCTGCGAAGCATCAGGTCCGCTTAAGTAAAGAACCGGAACTGCTGAAGCTTATTGAAGATACGATCCGTACTGCAATCCGTGATGTTATTCGCATTCCACTCGCTGAAAAAAAGGAGAAGCCGATCCGGACGCCGACTGAACAGATGAATATTTGGAACCCGGTAGCTGCACCTTCAACACAGCCGACATTCAATGAAGAAAAGTTGTCGACAATTGTTGATCGATTATCAAGTGAAGCCTCTGTTGTAAAAGAACCATATGCGCCAGTACCGACTTCGACTAAGCAACAACCGGAAATGCATCCAGTTTCAACCGTTCAGGAAAGCAGTGAACAGCCTAATCGGTCCGATTTCGATGATCTACCAACTGTTGAAGAGGAAACCTATCAAACCTATCCGCAAGAAACAATACAGGTAGAAGCCGAATCAAAAAGGCATTTCCCGCAAGTTGAAATTGTCGGTCAGATTCACGGGACGTATATTGTGGCCCAAATGGAAGACGGATTTTATTTAATTGACCAGCATGCAGCACAGGAGCGGATCAAGTATGAGTATTTCCGTGATAAAGTCGGGGAAGTGAATGCGAACGAACGGCAGACACTCCTTATGCCATTGACATTCCATTATGCGGCAGATGAGGCTTTGCGATTAAAAGAGTCGAAGGAGGCACTTGAAGAAGTAGGTGTTTTCCTGGAAGAATTCGGACTTTCTTCATTTGTTGTCCGCGAATACCCGACTTGGTTCCCGAAAGGTGAGGAACAGGAAATTATCGAGGAATTGATCGAGCAAGTGTTAAGTGCAAGGAAAACCGATATAAAAAAATTACGAGAAGACGCGGCCATTATGATGAGCTGTAAAAAGTCGATTAAAGCGAATCATTATTTGAATAAAGAGCAGATGGAAAGACTGATCCATGATTTACGAAATGCCGACAATCCGTTCACATGTCCACATGGACGACCTGTATTAATCCATTTTACGTCATATGAAGTGGAAAAAATGTTTAAACGTGTAATGTAATTCATAAACGAGGGGATGGTTTTATGGAGCAACGGTCATTTTTTGTCACAATGTCAGACGGTCACGATATTTTCGTCCGTACTTATTCACCAAGTAAAAAGCGAATTGGACATGTTCATATTTTGCACGGGATGTCGGAACATAGCGGGCGTTATGAAAATTTCGCGGAAAAGCTATGTGATGAAGGGTATTTTGTAACAGCCCATGATCATCGCGGACATGGTTATACAGCGCAAAAAAATGGCATGTTCGGCTATTTCGGACCTGAAGAGGGTTTTGAACTTGTTGTTGATGATGTTGTAGAAGTGCTCTCTTTTTTAAAGAAAGAAACAACGGAACGGCCTATTTTATTCGGTCACAGTATGGGGTCGTTTATAGCGCGCCGTTTTATTCAACAGCATAGCGATAAAATTGAACGGCTGATTTTATCGGGGACGGGATCACCGACATTGCTTCATAAGGCAGGGCATATTATCGCGAAGCAGCTGGTAAACCTGCAGGGGGCACAAATTCAGAGCGATTTCATGAATGATCTTAGTTTTAGCAGTTTTAACCGAAAAATTAAGGATGCGAAAACAAATTTTGACTGGCTTACTACCGATGAAGAAGAAGTACAGAAATATATCGATGATCCATTTTGCGGATTGATTCCGACAAATCAATTTTTCGTTGATCTAACGGGTGGCATGCTTAAGATGGAAGATGAACAGGCCAATGCGCGCATACGCTCTGATCTAAAAATACTCGTTGCAAACGGGACATATGATCCGATCGCCGGACCTGAAGCTGAAGGAGCGCTTCGGGTAGGGAAACTGCTTGCACGTGCCGGTGTGGAGCATGTGAAGGTGCATATATTTGAAGGAATGCGCCATGAAATTCTGAATGAAAAAAAGAAAGAACAAGTAAGAGAAATAATTGTACGGTGGTTAAAAGATGAATAATAAAATCGATGTCGTGGCCATTATCGGTCCTACTGCATCCGGAAAAACAGCGCTAAGTATCCGCTTGGCAAAAGAGATTGACGGCGAAATAATAAACGGAGATTCCATGCAGATCTATCGTCATATGGATATTGGAACGGCCAAAATTACCGAAGCCGAAATGGAAGGTGTTCCACATCACTTGCTCGATATTAAGGAACCGACGGAAGGATTTTCGGTTGCGGAATATCAGCAGCTTGTTCGCGGGAAAATTGAAGAGATCCAAGCTCGAGGTAAAATGCCGATTATAGTTGGAGGAACGGGGCTATATGTACAATCTGTCCTGTATGATTTTCAATTTGCGAAACAGGAAGTCGATGAAGCAGCACGCGAAAACTATTATAAAGAACTTGAAGTATTAGGCCCGGAAGCGATGCATGCAAAACTTGTGCAAATCGATCCGGAAACTGCTGCAACCATCCATCCGAATAATACAAGACGTGTTATTCGAGCATTGGAAATGGCGGAACTTTCAGGGGTTTCTCGAGCAGAAGAACAATTCAATCGAGGGGACATTCCGTTATATAACCATTTAATCATCGGGTTGGATATGGACCGTGAAAAGTTATATGAAAGAATTAACTTGCGTGTGGATTTGATGATGAAAGCAGGTCTTGTTGAAGAAGTACAGGCATTGTATGATGCAGGGATACGTGATGTCCAGGCGATAAAAGCAATCGGCTATAAAGAATTGTATGCTCATTTTGATGGACTTGTGTCACTTGATGAAGCAGTGGAGCAGATTAAACAAAACTCCAGACGCTACGCGAAACGCCAGCTTACCTATTTCCGTAATAAAATGGATATTGCATGGATCGGAAATGATTGGAGTAAAATAAAAAGTTTATTTGAAAAGCATTAAAAATTAAAGGGAAATTTTGTCCGAATAACGAATAGGTAACTATTGCATGTATTTTATGGTAAGGGAGATTGAACGACGATGAAATCGATTAATTTGCAAGATACTTTTTTAAACAATTTACGTAAAAATAATGTTTTTGTAACAGTATTTTTGTTAAATGGTTTCCAATTAAAAGGACTTATAAAATCATATGATAATTTTACCGTACTTTTGGAGTCGGAAGGAAAACAGCAGCTTATTTACAAGCATGCAATTTCTACTTTTGTACCGTCCAAAACTGTATCTTTATCGGAAGAAGAGTAACAACACAGCCAAACTTGTAGCGAATTTTGGTCTGATTGATTATAATGACTAAGATGTTATAAGTATTGGAGGATTTTTGATGAAAACGATGACAACAGATGAACTGATCAATTTACTCGATGCAAATGAAGATTTAAATGTAATCGATGTTCGTGAAGATTTTGAAGTGGAACACGGAATGATTCCAGGTGCTGTACATATTCCACTTGGCTCAATCCCTGAACGTACTAATGAATTGGACAATTCAAAATCCTATATTGTCGTATGTAAAGGCGGCGTACGTAGTGCAAATGCATGCGAATATCTGGAAGAACAAGGTTTTGATGTAACGAATTTAGATGGCGGAATGATGGCCTATGATGGAGAGTTAGAATTTAAATAACGTCCAAGAGAAAGGGAGTGTCGATCTGTTCGACGCTCCCTTTATTTATGCTATTTATTATAATGGATTTTTTTCGATGGCAGTCTCCAGCCTTTTGTGTAGGAACATATGCGCAAGAAGGTAATGATAATAAATAATATATATAAAAACAGATCGCCTGCAAAAATTTCAAGGCCGATTAAAAATCCTGCACTGGCCGCCCACACCCCATAAATTTCATGCCGTAGTACAATGGGTTTTCTACCGGCAAGCAAGTCGCGAACAACCCCACCTCCGGCACCTGTCAACACAGCCGCTACAATGACGGCTACAATCGGTAAATCCTGATGGACCGCATGCATTGCCCCTTGAATGGCAAACGCGGATAAGCCGATTGCATCGGTCATATTACCCCAGCGGTTCCAATGTTTAATTAAATGATGAGGAATCAGAAAGAAAATCGTAATCGCCAAAAGGGCAATCTGAAACAGAAACTCCTGGTTCCATAATGTCGAGACAGGAAGGCCGATCAAAATATTCCGGATGGCCCCGCCTCCAAAAGCTGTAACAATTCCTAATATGTACACCCCAAATAAATCATACTCTTCTTCCATTGCCACAATGGCCCCGGAAACGGCAAAGGCAATGGTTCCAATCAAACTGAAGACTTCCCAAGCCATACACATCTCTCCCTTAATGTCCTTTCGACCATGACAATAGCAGTTTTTCAAACATTCGTCAAAACTATTTTTTTTCATGTATAATGGATACAGTTTGAACAGAATGGAGTAGTAAAAATGGCATTTCAATCAATTTTAACAGCTGAAACATTAACACTTGTAGAAAAAGTGGAAGATAAAGTCCGCACTTATCATCAGGAAGTGGATAAACGTGCATTTTATAATCAGCAAAAGGTGCTTGCAGCTTTTCGTGAACATCAAGTTAGTGACTTTCATCTGCATCCTTCAACAGGGTATGGTTATGATGATGAAGGCCGTGATAACCTAGAGCGTGTATATGCGCAAACATTCGGGGCGGAGGCGGCTATCGTACGTCCCCAAATCATTTCAGGTACACATGCAATCACATTAAGTTTATTCGGTGTATTACGACCGGGTGATGAATTGGTCTATATTACAGGTAAGCCATATGACACACTTCAGTCAATCGTTGACGGTGGCGAAAAGGATACAGGTTCTTTAAAGGACTTTAAAATAGGCTACGCCCATGTCGATTTAATAGATAATAAGGAAATCGATTGGGAAGGTGTAAAACAGGCTGTAAACGAAAATACCAAGATGATTGCGATTCAGCGGTCAAAAGGCTATGCGACGCGCCCGTCGTTTACGGTTGAACAAATTGCCGAAATGGTTGTAAAAATACGGACAATCGCGCCAGACGCCGTTATTTTTGTTGATAACTGCTACGGGGAATTTGTAGAATTGCTTGAGCCGACAGAAGTGGGTGTCGACCTAATGGCCGGTTCATTAATTAAAAATCCGGGTGGAGGCTTTGCGAAAATCGGCGGATATATTGCAGGTCGCGCGGATTTGGTGGAAAAATGTGCATACCGTATGACGTCACCTGGAATCGGTGCGGAAGCAGGGGCTTCTTTAAATACGTTAGCGGATTTTTATCAGGGTTTCTTTATGGCGCCACATATCGTTGCACAAAGTTTAAAAGGTGCAATTTTTACATCGGCAATGCTTGAAGAAATCGGTATGACAACATCACCGCATTACACGGATGTCCGCACGGATCTTATTCAATCAGTTTCATTCCAAACGGCTGAACAAATGGTAGCATTTTGTCGTGAAATTCAAGCTGCTTCTCCTATTAACGCACACTTTGCGCCGGAGCCTGCCTATATGCCGGGCTATGAGGATGATGTCATAATGGCGGCAGGTACGTTTGTACAAGGTTCAAGTATTGAATTAACAGCGGATGGCCCAATTCGCCCTCCCTTTACCGCATTTATCCAAGGTGGTTTAACATATGAGCATGTAAAATATGCCATTTGTTCTGCTGTTCAAAAACTGAAGTAACATCTAAAGAATCGCCCATTTTATGGGCGA
This sequence comes from Solibacillus sp. FSL W7-1436, assembly GCF_038007305.1. NCBI lineage: Bacteria > Bacillati > Bacillota > Bacilli > Caryophanales > Caryophanaceae > Solibacillus > Solibacillus sp. FSL W7-1436. The sequence continues at coordinate 3,821,432 of NZ_JBBOWV010000001.1, read as the reverse complement.
TTTAATTTATGTGTAAAATTCGCTTTATTCTGTCAATTATTTGCTCACTTAAAAAAGTTATGTTAGTTTTTCTGACATACATTTGACATTGTAAATAACAAGTCGTAATATAGCGGTAAGGGAGGTGAATTAAATGAGTAGTGAAATTCGACGTTCAATGCCACTATTATCGATAAGTATCGTCATGCAATTAACGGATCTGACAGCAAGACAAATCCGTTATTATGAAGAGCATGATTTAATTCAGCCGCACCGGACAGAAGGAAATCGACGCATGTTTTCTTTAAATGATGTCGATACTTTACTGGAAATCAAAGATATGCTTGAACAGGGCATTAATATGGCAGGAATCAAAAAAGTATTTGCTTTGAAAAATGATCCGGCAGCCCAACAGGCTAGTAAAGATATTTCAGATTCGGACTTACGCAAAATTTTACGTGAAGAAATGCGTCAGGCACAACGCATGCAGAAAACATCGTTACGTCAAGGGGATTTATCGCGCTTTTATCAATAGCGCGTAAATTATAAAAGGTCGAGTAAAATCGGTACTGAACAAATTTAGGAGTGTGGAATTTAGTGGGCAAATATACAAAAGACGATATTAAACGTCTAGTAGAAGAAGAACAAGTAAAATTTATTCGTTTACAGTTTACAGATATTTTAGGAACAATTAAAAACGTAGAAATTCCTGTAAGCCAACTAGATAAAGCATTGGACAATAAAATGATGTTTGATGGTTCATCAATCGAAGGTTTTGTACGTATTGAAGAATCAGATATGTACTTATATCCGGATTATGATTCATTCATGATTTTCCCATGGACAGCTGAAAAAGGGAAAGTGGCACGTTTCATCTGTGATATCTACAATCCGAACGGCACACCATTTGCAGGGGATCCACGTAACAACCTGAAACGTGTATTAAAAGAAATGGAAGAGCTAGGATTCACAGATTTCAACTTAGGGCCAGAACCGGAGTTTTTCTTATTTAAACTGGATGCAAAAGGTGAGCCAAGCTTGGAAGTAAATGACCACGGCGGTTATTTCGACTTAGCACCAACAGATTTAGGTGAAAACTGCCGTCGCGATATCGTATTGGAACTGGAAGAAATGGGCTTTGAAATTGAAGCATCTCACCATGAGGTTGCACCGGGACAACATGAAATTGACTTTAAATATGCGGATGCGATTACAGCTTGTGATAATATCCAAACATTTAAGCTAGTTGTAAAAACAATTGCACGTAAACACGGTTTACACGCAACATTCATGCCAAAACCTTTATTCGGTGAAGCCGGATCAGGAATGCACTTCAACGTTTCATTATTTAAAGGAAAAGAAAATGCCTTTTATGATGATTCTACTGAGTTAGGTCTTTCTGAAACAGCGATGCAATTCATGGCAGGTGTACTTGATCATGTTCAAGGCTTTACGGCAATTACAAACCCGACTGTAAACTCTTATAAACGTTTAGTACCAGGTTATGAAGCACCATGTTACGTAGCATGGTCTGCGCAAAACCGTTCACCATTAATCCGTATTCCTTCTTCTCGCGGAATTTCAACACGTGTAGAAGTTCGTTCGGTCGATCCATCAGCAAATCCATATTTGGCGATGGCGGTAATCTTAGAGGCAGGTCTGGAAGGTATTCGCAAAAAATCAACGCCACCACCTGCAATTAACCGCAATATTTATGTAATGAGCGAAGAAGAGCGTAAAGCAAATGGCATCGACAACTTGCCTCCAGCTTTAGATGACGCATTAAACCTTCTTGCAAAAGATGAAGTTGTTCAACGAGCATTAGGCAACCACATCTATGCTAACTTTAAAGAAGCCAAAGAAATCGAGTTCGATATGTACCGTTCAACTGTTCATCAGTGGGAACGCGACCAATATATGAAAATGTACTAAGAAAAAAGCGCTGGAGCAAAACTCCGGCGCTTTTTTTGCATAGTATTTTGTCTGAAATTTATCACATATTTAATGACAAAGAAACCGGCAAAAAAATGCCGGTTCTAAGTATTACTTTTATTTATTCCCGTTTTGGAAACGGTTTTTATTGAATGAACCAGAAGCTTGCTGTTTTTTAGCTTCAGCCTGCTGGTTTTGCTGTTTCACCTGGTTGACATCAGTTTCCATGCCAAACTCAGAGCCCATTGAAGAAAGTTTCTTCTGTAAACCGCTGTTTGCGAACAATCCAGAAGATTGTTGCTTTTTCGCTTCAGCTTGCTGATTTTGCTGCTTCACTTGGTTTACGTTTGTTTCCATGCCGAATTCAGCATTGTAGGAACTTGATTGCTTCTGTAAACCGCTGTTTGCAAACGCACCGGAAGCTTGCTGCTTTTTCGCTTCAGCTTTTTGGTTTTGCTGCTTCACTTGATTAACGTCCGTATCCATACCGAATTCGACGTTTTTATTATTGATGTTGTTTTTATTTTTTGACATCAATATCACCTCCTGAGATTATTCTGTTCAGAGGATGTTTTATTATTCGGAAAATAATTTGCCAATTTTTTTTAAATTTTAAAAGTACCGAGCATCAATTCTGACGTTTGAATTCGTTGTTGAATATATATTGTAAAAATTGTTTAAAATAGGATATAAAATATAATTGAGAAGAACGCTATGTATGGCTTGCGATTAAATCCTATAATAGTAAGAGACAAGTAATATAATATAAAAGGAGGAAATTATGGAATTCGATACAATGATGCAAGAGTTGGAAGCACTAGGGAAAGAGCGTACAAAAAAGATTTATATGTCCAACGGGGCAAAGGAACCGGTGTTCGGTGTAACGATTGGCTCAATGAAACCGTATGTAAAACAAATAAAAATTGATCAGGAACTGGCAGAACAGCTCTATGCTACAGGCAACTATGATGCGATGTATTTTGCGGGAATTATTGCAGATCCGAAAGCTATGACTGAGGAAGATTATGACCGCTGGATGGAGCAGGCCTATTTCTATATGATTTCCGATTATGTTGTTGCCGTAACATTGGCGGAATCAGATATTGCGCAGGAAGTGAGCGATAAATGGATCGCCAGTAATGAGGATCTGAAAATGTCGGCAGGGTGGCATTGTTACTGCTGGCTGCTTGGAAATCGTAAAGACGAGGAATTCTCAAAGGAAAAGTTAATGGATATGCTTGAATATGTAAAACAAAATATTCATCATGCACCGCAGCGTACTCAAGTAGCGATGAACAATTTTGTCATGACAGTCGGTGTTTCATTTAAACCTTTACATGATGAGGCAAGGGAAATTGCTAAAGCAATCGGACCTATTAAAACGAAACGTGAAGGAAAAAAACCGGGTGAACTGCATGCATATGCGGAAATTGAAAAACAGGTGGAAAAAGGGCGGATCGGTTTTAAACGTAAATATGTACGTTGTTAATTGTAAAGAGTTATACCTTGTTTTTTCACAATACAATTGTATAAACTAAAATTAGGAAATTTCAAGGAGGCTTATTACATGAAAAAAAGTATTGCTATCGATATGGACCAGGTGCTGGCTGACTTTTATTCGAAATTACGAGTTACATATAACGAGAATTTCGGCACAAATTTTACAGATGAAGAGTTTCTTCTGACGACACAGCGTGATTTGCCTCGAGAAGATGCGAAAAAATTATTTGCTTTATTAAATGAGCCGGACTATTTCAGAGATTTAAACGTACTGGATGTAGATGCAATTGAAGTCATTCGTGAACTGCAGGAACATTATGAAATTTTTATTGCGACAGCAGCAATGGATGTACCGGGTTCATTTACAGCGAAATACGACTGGTTAATGGAGCATTTGCCCTTTATTAAAACACAAAACATTGTCTTTTGCGGAAATAAAGCGGTAATACATACCGATTATTTAATCGATGACAGCCCACGCCAACTAGCAGCATTTAAAGGAACAGGCATATTGTATTCGATGCCCTACAATCGTTCAGAAGAGGGTTTCATCCGTGTTCAAAATTGGAAAGAAATTAAACAGTATTTTATAAAACAACTGGAAATTGTTTGAATGTAAAGGATTGCCAATGTGCAGTCCTTTTTTATTTTTGTAGTCATTTAGTATAACGAAATAGTATAATTTAAATTATTGGAATTATCTATAAATAATAAGGGGATAAAGAGAATGAAACCGATTATTGGATTGACAATGTATGATTTTGACAAAAAGTTGGATATTAACAATGGATATTTAACTTCAATTGAACAAGCGGGAGGTATCCCTATCTGTATACCGAATGCTACAGAAGAAAACGTAGAAGCGTTATTAAATCTAATTGATGGTCTCGTATTGATTGGTGGAGCCGATATAGATCCATTGCTGTTCGATGAAGAACCGCACCGACTTATCGGAAGTGTTGTACGGAAACGTGATGACAGCGATCTTTTACTAATGAATGAAGCCTATAAAAGACAAATGCCTGTTCTTGGTATTTGCCGAGGACAACAGATTATGAATGTCGCATTTGGGGGAACAATCATTCAGGATATCCCTTCACAAGTAGAAAACACAATTTTACATAAACAACCTTCAAAGCGCGGGGAATTGGCACATACAGTTGAAGTAATGACACCGAAATTTAAAGAGATTTTTAAAGAAGACTTATTCCGTGTTAATACATTTCACCATCAATCGGTCGGAAAGCTTGGGGAAGGGCTCATCGTTTCGGCAGTTGCTAAAGACGGTATCATTGAAGGGATCGAACATGAAGCACATCCATATTGTGTCGCGGTGCAATGGCATCCGGAAGAATTGGCGACAAACGGGGATATATATGCACAGCGATTATTTAACAGTTTTGTAGAAGCATGCAATAAATAATAAAGAAGATTGGGACGTAACCCAAAATGCTATTTTTCTCTAAGAGGAAAAATAGCATTTTTTTTGATTTCAATTGGGATGCTTTTCGCTGGGACGGCCTTACAAGAACCTCTCAGGCGTCGGTGCTATTGCCGGTTCGCTTTCATCGCAAAATAAAAAACTTGCCGATTCAATTAGAACGGCAAGCTTATGATTAATGGATATTTCGGTAGAGGCCGACTACTTTACCTAAAATAGAAACCTGGTTGACAATGATCGGCTCCATCGAGCTATTCTCAGGCTGTAGACGGAAATGAGTTTTTTCTTTGTAAAAGCGCTTGACAGTCGCTTCATCATCTTCGGTCATTGCTACAACAATCTCTCCATTGTTCGCAGTAGACGTTTTTTTAACGATAACATAATCCCCATTTAAAATCCCTGCTTCAATCATGGATTCTCCCATGATTTCAAGCATAAACAATTCCTCTTCCGGTGAGCCGTAAGCATCAGGTAACGGGAAATATTCCTGAATATCCTCGATTGCGGAAATAGGCAGACCAGCTGTAACTTTACCGATTAACGGAACATGAATGACACCTTGTTTCGCGACGTTCATCTCTTCCTGGTCCAATATTTCAATTGCACGCGGCTTTGTAGGATCACGGCGGATAAGCCCTTTACTTTCTAAACGGGCTAAATGCCCGTGGACAGTTGAACTGGAAGCTAATCCTACTGCTTCTCCAATTTCACGAACTGATGGCGGATAGCCTTTAGCACGAACTTCCTCTTTTATAAAAGTTAGAATAGCTTGCTGCCGTTTTGAAATTTTTTGTGTCAACTAACTCACCTCTTTATCATGCTATTTTTCTTAAAGTAAGTATAGCAGTATGCGAACATGAATGCAAACATAAGTTCGAAAAAACGGTTGACAAAAACATATGTTCGTATTATTATGAGAACAAATATTCCGAACATACATTCGAAAGAGGGTTTTTCTAATGAAAAAATTTAAATTAAACGGCTTCACATCAATGTTTCTACTATTCTCTGTACTTATGATGGCTTTATTCATGATGCAGGATGATAAAATCGAATTATACGAACACGTAAGCATCGAACATGGCGATACTTTATGGTCGTTGGCAGAACAATATCGTGGTAAAATGGCTAAGCATGATTGGATCGATGAAGTGAAAAAGGAAAATGGAATGCTGGATGAAAAAGTTCTTTTAGGACAAGTATTGGTTGTACCTGTAGAAAAAGATTCACAATACATTGCTCAGCTGAATGAATCCTCCGATATGCAATTGATTAAAGTAGCGAGAGGGAACAATGATAAAAACTAAAGCAGTAATTTATTGCCGTGTCAGCACGGATAAAAATACACAAGAAACATCACTGGTGCGTCAGCAGGAGGAGCTGACCAAATATGCCAAATCATTCGGCTATAAAGATGTGGAGATTTTTACGGATCAGCATAGCGGATATGATGTCGATCGGGACGGATTGCTCGACATGCTCGACTATATGAAAGAGTATGGCATTAAAGCACTCTTTGTACAGGACGAGACTCGTTTAGGGCGAGGGAATGCCCGGATGGCAGTGCTTCACCTGCTGCAAAAATATGAAGCGACAGTTTATACTTTGAATGATGCAGGTCCTGTCGTATTAAACGAAATGGATACAATGCTGCTCGAAATTTTGGCGATTGTCGAAGAGTATCAGCGTCGTATGCATAATGCAAAAATTCGACGGGGAATGCGCCGCGCTGTTGAAAATGGCTACCAGCCGCAAAATAATTTAAGAAACCGCGGCAATATTGAAGGGCGTGAACGAAAAGAAGTACCAGTCCAAGAAATTGTTCAGCTGCGCCAGAAAGGCTTAACATTTGCGGAAATTGCTACAACTTTGTCCGGCTTGGGAATTTCTATCAGTAAAGCGACCGTACATAGAAGATATATTGAATATATGGAGCGACTTGAAGAGTAAACACTTGTTTTCAAGTCGTTTTTTTTATACCTTTGTAATAGGTAGGAAGAAAGGTGAGATTCAAATGTTATCAAAAGAAAAATTAGCTCGTATTAATGAGCTTTCTAAATTAGCGAGAGAAGGCAAATTGACGGAAGAGCAGGCAAAAGAACGTACAGCACTGCGCAAAGAATATTTAGATACTTTCCGTTCAACAATGCGCGATACAATCGAACATGTGAAAGTAATTGATGAAGAAGGCAATGATGTGACACCTGAAAAATTAAAACAAATTAAATCACAGAAAAAATTCCTGAACTAATAACTTTTCATTAATATGTCACATTTAATATAAAGTATGACATATTTTACGGGACGTTTTTAGAAATTATTGTTTTCTTGTGAAAATTTGTCTACACTATAAAATGTATAAATATCGTACGAGGAAAGGATGTCACATAATGACACAACAGTTGGATCAGTTAGCAATTAACGCAATCCGTACACTATCAATCGACGCAGTAGAAAAAGCAAATTCAGGTCACCCTGGTTTACCAATGGGTGCTGCACCTATGGCCTATACTTTGTGGACGAAGCAATTACGCCATAACCCGCAAAACCCTAATTGGTACAATCGTGACCGTTTTGTATTATCGGCTGGACATGGTTCCATGCTTTTATATAGCCTATTGCATCTAGGTGGCTACGGTTTAGAGATGGAAGAGATCAAAAACTTCCGTCAATGGAATTCAAAAACACCGGGACATCCTGAATATGGTCATACAGTTGGTGTAGAAGCGACAACGGGTCCATTAGGACAAGGTATTGCAATGTCAGTAGGTATGGCTATGGCTGAACGTCACTTGGCGGCAACATACAACAAGCCAGGTAAAGACATTGTAGATCACTATACATTTGCACTATGCGGTGACGGAGATTTAATGGAAGGTGTAGCTGCAGAAGCAATTTCTCTTGCAGGTCACTTAAAATTGGATAAATTAATCGTACTTTATGATTCAAATGATATTTCACTTGATGGTGATTTAGAAAAATCATTCTCGGAAAACATCCAAAAACGTTTCGAGTCATACGGTTGGAACTATTTAAAAGTTACTGACGGTACAGATATCGTGGAAATTAATTCAGCGATTGAAAAAGCGAAACAAAATACTGGCGGCCCAACAGTAATTGAAGTGAAAACTGTCATCGGTTTTGGTTCTCCTAACAAATCCGGTAAAGCAGATTCACATGGTGCGCCACTAGGAACTGATGAAGTTACGCTAACAAAAGCTGCATATGCGTGGGAGCATGAGCCATTCTACGTTCCAGCTGAAGTATATGAAACATTCAAAGCGGCAAGCGAAGTACAAGGTGTACAAGCAGAAGCGGCATGGAACGAGTTATTCGAAAGCTACAAAAATGAATATCCTGAACTGGCTGAACAATTTGTAAATGCAATGGAAAACAAATTACCGGAGAACTTTGCTTCTGAATTACCTGTATATGAAGCGGGTACAGCAGTAGCTACACGTTCATCATCTGGTGATGCAATCAATGCAATTGCAAAAACAACACCATCATTCTTCGGTGGTTCGGCTGACTTGGCAGGATCAAATAAAACAACAATTAAAGGCGCTGGCGATTTCTTTGCTGAAACTCCGGAAGGCCGTAACATTTGGTTTGGTGTCCGTGAATTTGCAATGGGTGCTGCGCTGAACGGTATGGCGTTACATGGCGGCTTAAACGTATTTGGCGGTACTTTCTTTGTATTCTCTGACTATGTACGTCCAGCAATTCGTTTATCTGCATTAATGGGACTGCCTGTAACCTATGTGTTTACACATGACTCCATTGCTGTAGGGGAAGATGGTCCTACACATGAGCCAATCGAGCATTTAGCATCACTACGTGCAATGCCGAATCTTTCAGTAATCCGCCCTGCAGATGCAAATGAATCTGTAGCAGCATGGAAATTAGCTGTAGAGAGCAAATCAACGCCAACTATTTTAGTATTATCTCGTCAGAACTTGCCGGTATTGGATGTTGCAACAGAAACAGTATACGAAGGTGTTGAAAAAGGCGCTTATGTTGTTTCAGCTTCATCTAAAGAAACTCCGGATGCCCTGTTAATTGCAACAGGTTCTGAAGTTGGTTTGGCTGTAGAAGCGAAAAAAGCATTGCTTGCAGAAGGAATTGACGCATCTGTTGTATCAATGCCATCAATGGACCGTTTTGAGAAACAGTCGAAGGAATACAAAGAATCTGTATTACCAAAAGCTGTGACGAAACGTTTAGCAATTGAAATGGGTGCATCACTAGGCTGGCACAAATATGTTGGTTTTGAAGGTGATGTATTGGCAATCGATAAATTTGGTGCATCGGCTCCAGAGAAAATTGTATTAAAAGAATACGGCTTCACAGTAGAAAATGTAGTTGCGAAAGTAAAAGCACTTTAATTCGAAGCTAAAATGTCACTTGTCTACTATGGCAAGTGGCATTTTTTCATTCCTATACCAGCCGGAACTCCGGCGACATGTTAGTTAGCTAAGAAAAAAGTTTTGGCAAAAGGGATAATTTCAGATACAATATGCCCATACAAATAATTGGATAACGTGCGATTTTGCTGAAGGAATGGTACGATAAAAAAGCAATATGGAAGTATCAGATGAAGGATGTGGATGAATAATGACTGCAGAGAATAAGCAAAAAGAAATTACTACATATATTGAACAGACACTTTATTTCCTATCGAATAAAGCGGATCTTGAAAAGTTCCAAATAATGCTTCAAAAAAATATTGATGAAAAAAGAGCTTCCTCCACATCAACGACTGATTTTTATGATCGACTAATGTTAAATATTGCGTATTATGTGGAAAGTAAAATGGCATGGACAGATCTTGTTCGGGAAACATTCAGTTCAGGAAAAGTTCCAACCGTTTCTTATATCGAAAATGAACTGATGGCACAGCAAATGCAAATCCGCAACAGTGTCGGAGAGAAAATGGACGATTACAAGAAAGCATTTCATCAGCAATATGAAGCGTTGAAGGTAGAAGATGAAGATGTGATATACGATTATGCATATGCATCCGTGGAGCATGCATACCGTATTGATTTTTTAACAGTTGCCTGTGCTAAAAATGCAAATATTTTAGCTGAAGGCGATATTGAGGAAACAATCAAAATGCTGGATGGCTATATGGCCTACTATACGGACCAGCTTGTCAATAAAATGACGCTTTCTTAAAAGGAGATATAAAATGAACACACCATTTATTTATTTACACAAAGCACCTAAAGTAGATGCAGATAAGCAACCTGCGATTTTCTTGCTGCATGGGTTAGGGAGCGATGAAAACGATTTACTGCAACTTGTTGATTCGTTTTCAACAAATTGCCATATTTTTAGTTTGCAAGGGCCGATTAAACATCGTCCCGGCTATGCATTTTATACATTTGAAGAAGAAGGTAAGCCGAATCGTGCCATTTTTGATAAAGTGCTGAAAGGTATTGAATTATTTATTAAAGAAGCCATTTGGGAATTTAATCTGGATGAACAGCAAATTTATGTTGTCGGCTTCAATCAGGGGGCAGCGATGGCACAGTCACTAGCTATGGTGATGGGCAATGCCATTCGTGGAACAGCTGCATTAAGCGGTTATTTACCGGAATTTGCTGCGCTTGAATACAGTAAAAAAACGATGGATAAATCTAAAATCTTTATTTCCCACGGGGAATATGATTATGATTTTCCAATTGAATGGGCAGAACATGCCGTCCGTTTTTTCAACGACTATGATACGGACGTAACATTCAGAACTTACCCGGTAGGCCATGGAGTGAGCGAGCAAAATCTGCATGATTTAATCGCATTCTTATCGAAAGATTTACCGAACACTATTAACTAAAAAAACAGCTGACGGAAGTTGATTTACTTCCCGTCAGCTGTTTTATTTGTGTCCAGCAATTGTTCTGCTTCGGTAATAGACATCGGTTTATAGAAATAATAGCCTTGACCAGCAGGACAGCCGAGTTGTTGAAGCATTGCCAGTTGTTCTTCTGTTTCAATTCCTTCGGCAACGGGGCGCATCTGAATGTTCTTCGCCAATTGGATGATCGTTTGTACGATGGCATACATCCCGGGTTCATTCATTGCACTGACAAAGCTGCGGTCAATTTTGATTTCAGAAAAAGGCAACTGCGGTAAATAACTTAATGAAGAAAAGCCGATTCCAAAATCGTCGATCGAACATTCAATGCCCATAAGCCTTAGTTGATTTAAAATCTCTTTTGCTTTTTTAAAGTCCACCAATTCAATGCTTTCGGTTACTTCCAGCTTTATATAATGCGGCGGGACGTTATATTGATAAAATATATCTCTAATATTTTGCAGGAAATCCGGATCGTAAAAATGGTCCGGCGAAATATTGAGTGCAATCGGTAAAATCTTTTTATTCTCATTTATACGATTTTGAAGCCAGACAAGGATCTGTTTAAAATTCAGTAAATCAATCGCCTTAATTTTCCCGGTTTGTTCAGCAATCGGGATATATTTTACCGGTGAAATAAAACCAAGTTTGCTCGAGTTCCAGCGTGATAGTGCTTCAAAACCTTCCACTTCAATCGTCTGGAAGTTAATTTTAGGCTGTAAAAAGACTTCGAATTCTTCATGCAAAAGCCCATAAGCTAATTGATTGAGGATATCCATTTCTTCCGTCAATTGTCTCGTACTATTATCTTCGTAAACGGAATAGCTTGTCCCAGTTCGCTTCTGTGCATTGGAAAGGGCGATATCAGCCTGGTGAATGCTTTCCTCGACTGTCATCGACTGATTAAAGACTGTATAACCGATTTTTAATGTAATATAGATTTCTTTTCCATCGATTATATAAGGCGATTGTGTAATTGATTCAAGTTGCTGATTATAGGCAATGAAGCAATCATTTTCATCGACTATTCCTAAAATAAGTGAATTTGAAAAACGTGAAATCCGTGAATCACTTTCCTTGAAATATATTTGCATACGGTCTGCCAATTGCCGCAGTAAATCGGCTCCGGCATTTCTTCCGTATAAATCAACGACCTTATTAAATTCAGAAGGATGCAGGATTGCGACTAATCCAGAGTTGCCCCTATTAATCCATTCTAATAGTTCTGATTTGAAATAGTGGAGGTTCGGTAAATTTGTTTCAACATCAAAAAACGCAAGTCTTCTAAGCTCAATTTTCTGTTCGGCATATTTAATTGCTAACTGGATCAGTAAAGTCAACCGGTTTAAGTAATTAATATCAATTTGCTTTAACTCTGTTGCATCCTGATTGAACAGTGTCAAAATGCCGCTTACTTCATTTTGAGGTGTTAAAATAGGCTTTGTCCATGAGCCTTGGACAAAATTAAGATGCCAGTGTTTAAAAAGATCTATATGGTAATCTTCGGGAGCAAAGTCCTTTAAATAAACTGCATTCGAATTTTGGCTTAGATGGGGAGTAATTTGCAAAATATCCAGTTTGTTTATAATCTCCAATGGTAATGAATAAGAGCCTAATGATTTAATTTCACCATTTTCATTAAAAATATGAATGGTACAATACACATCACGAATATAGAAAAGTTCAATTTTCTCGGTAATTAAATTTAAAATCGATTGCAGATTGTCTTCATGATCGATTGCTTCATAAACTTCATGTTCCAGTTTATAAACCATTTTATTTAACTCAGCTTCTGTAGTATCTTCACAAGTTAATAAAATATATTGTATGATATTATCTTCATTTCGAATCGGATGCAATGTCAGGGAGTTCCAAAAAGCGGACCCTTCTTTTGTATAATGCAAAATCGTAAATTTTTTTGCAATCCCTGACTTTAAATGCGAATTTAATTCTTCAATAGATGTCTGATTCGTTTTATGTCCGTTAAAAATAGTGATATTTTGATGCAGTAATTCATTTATTTCAAATGATGTAAATTTTAAAAAGTTTGGATTAGCATGTAAAATAGATAAATTTTCATCATTTATATCAATGATGAGCGATCCTTTCGAAAGCTGGTTACTTAAGGTTTTTAGCCAATTAAATAAGCGGTCTTTTGATAGGGGTATAAATTGATCGATGGTCATTCTAACTTCCCCTTTAAAAAGTAATGTGTATTTTAAATAAAGTATATCAAAATTCCTATTAATTTAAAGGTATATTATATTAATATAAAAAAATCCCTTTTAAATAAGTCAAAAGTACTTGTTTGGGGGACCTGATTTATAAACTATTTTAATGTAAAAAAAGAAACTGGTAAATATGGAATTTACCAGTTTCTTTAAATCTTATTTTCGATATTCATCGATTTTAGTTGTGATTTTATCCTTTACATCAGCAACTCTTTCCTGTGCTTCACCCTTAAGCTGATCGCGCTGACCTTCAACTTGTAAAGAAGGATCATTGGTATTTTTACCGATTTCTTCTTTTACCTCGCCTTTAATTTTATTTCCTGCACCTTTAAGTTTATCTGTAAATCCATTTGACATAAGATGACCTCCTATTAAGTTTAGATAGAAATCATATTCCCTCATATACTAATACTAAACAAGACGAACCGAAAATTCGGATCAAAACAAAAGAACGAAAGTGTTATTGTATGTAGGTTTTATACATATGATGAAGAACTTCCTGACCCTCTTCTTTTATAAATGTCCGTCCATTCAACTCCATCGTTACCTTTGTTCTTGATTCATCTAAAATGTCATTGTCAAATGAAAGCAGAACTTCTACTTTACCATTTTCCTTTACCAGTTCTTTTTGCCCCGCAGAAAAAGAGTGCTGGGCGAATAAACCGTTATCCTGCCAAGTGCCTGTGATTTTTAACTGCGGGTTTTTACCGCTGTCGTCATATTCCCATTGGACATCGCGTAATATAGTCTTAAATAAGTCGTTAATAGTAAAAGTTTGGTTGTCGTATTTGATTTCAGTAGCTCGAACGGAATGGATATCGATTGAAATCGCAGAAGCTGCTTCATTTGCCTTTGAATTAATACCTGCCGCCGCCTCCTTTAAATCTGCAGCCATATCACCACATCCTGCCAATAAAGCGGCCGTAAATAATACTAAACTAAATCTCCTCATTAGAGTCCCTCCAATGCTGTCCTTTCATTCATCTTACTAAATTGCGCTGAAAGATTCGCACCGATTTTAATACAGATTGTGAAAAAATTGTAACAGTTATTAATCAGTTGAAAGAAAGAGATTCTTTTTTCGAAATTGTTCGCCTTGTCTGTTCATGAATAATGTTCGCAACTCTGGGTATGATTAGAAATAGATACGAATTGCCTGGCACTGAAAAGTCCACTATCTAAATAATCGAAAGCGAGTGATTTTAATGCGGATTAATGATGAATTGCTAGACAAACTTGGAATTTACTTTGTTTATCATGAAGTGTATAACAAATACGGCATTACTTTTGAAAGCTTTGTTGATCGTTGGACAAGAGGAATTCTGGAAATATAATTTTGTGTAAGTAAGAATTATTAATGGAACACAAATTTAAAAGGATATGATGATAAAGATGCGGCCTTGCGGGAGGTCGTGTCTTTTTTCTGTTTTCTTTTTGGAAAAAGTTGTTTACGATAAAACAGACTATTTAAATGATTAAAGGAGAACAGACAATGAAAGTACGCGAATTGGGTATAACGATTGGACAACTGCCTACAGGTGAAAAAAACTGCATTACCGATATTGAAGGAGTAAGTGTGGGACATGTGACATTGGATTATCCGTTAAATGATTCAGGTGATGCTGCCTGTACCGGAGTAACGGCTATTTTACCGCACCAAGGCAATCTATTCCGGGAAAAGGTGACAGCAGCCAGCTATGTATTAAACGGTTTTGGAAAAACAACCGGTCTCGTTCAATTGGATGAACTTGGCGTAATCGAATCACCGATTATGCTGACTAATACTTTTGGGGTACCGAATGTATCACAAGGGACGCTCCAGTATTTACTTGAACAAAACGAAGAAATAGGAATTTCAACTGGTACAGTTAATATCGTTGTAGGAGAATGCAATGATAGCCATCTAAACTCCATCCGTCATTTTCCTGTAACACCTGAACATGCAATTGAAGCAATACAGCAAGCTAAAACTCATATTGCTGAAGAGGGAGCAGTCGGGGCAGGAAAAGGTATGGTTTGCTTCGGGTATAAAGGAGGGATTGGCAGTTCTTCCCGCCTCGTTGAAAATCGGACTGGCAAAAAATATACTGTCGGATGCCTTGTATTGAGTAACTTTGGAAAGGCAAGCGAATTTCTGACAGACCGGTATAAGATAACGGCTGCCAATGGAGAATCGACGATTAGTCCAACAGACGGCTCTATTATCATTGTGATGGCGACAGATATTCCATTAAGCAGCCGCCAGCTGAAACGAGTTATAAAACGCTGCGGGATAGGGTTAGGGCGAACAGGCAGCAACTTTTCCCATGGTAGCGGAGATATTGTCGTCGGTTTTACAACAGCTCGTACAGTACAACATCAATTTGTGGGAGAACTGGAAAGTCGCCAACAGATTAGAGAAGACCATGACATCATGAACACGTTATTTATGGCAGCTGCAGAAGCAACTGAAGAAGCAATCCTGAATTCCTTGTCGCAGGCTAAAACCACAACGGGAAGAAATAATCATCAAGTCCAAAAATATAATTTTGTCGAATAATGTATTTTTTCATAAGTAATTTTTCTCAGCCTTTTACAGCGTTTCTATGTAAAAGGTCTTTTTCTTATGAAAATATAATAACCATTGGGATAATATGTTTTGAAATTTTTGAAATAACGCGATTAATCTAAGGTTTTAGCGATTTACAATTTTAATATTTTATTAAAAAAACTATTAGAAAAAACTTCCACAATCGAAATAAGTATGGTATTTTATAGATTATAAATAAAAGACTGAAAAATCTAAATCTTCGAAAATGTTATTCTCTACTGGTTAATGAAATACATGATGAAAGGAAAATCACTATATATGAAAGTATATATAAGTGCTGATATTGAGGGCATCACGGGCACAACGGTATGGAGTGAAACCGAACTGAGCGCTCCTGATTACGCCCAGTTTCAAAAACAAATGACAAAAGAAGTGCTAGCCGCAATTGATGGAGCCTTTGCAGGTGGGGCTACTGAAATTTTACTGAAAGATGCACATGATTCCGGCCGCAATATTCTTATAGAAAACTTGCCGGAGAATGTTAAAGTCATTCGCGGCTGGACCCAAGAGCCGATGTGCATGGTTGCAGGATTGGACAGCAGTTTTGACCGGGCGATATTTATTGGCTACCACAGTGAAGGTGGCAGTGAGAAGAACCCGCTTGCACATACATTGAGCTTATTGGCGGATATCAAAATAAACGGGGAATATGCCAGTGAATTTTTAATAAATACATATGCAGCTGCCCTCCATGATGTACCGGTTGCTTTTGTCAGCGGAGATCAGGCTTTGACAGAACATATCTCCCGATACAATGACCGAATCATCACATTCGCGACAAAAGAGGGAGTCGGTCATGCAACGATTAGTGTAAGCCCGCAAACGACATTAAAACAGACAAAACGTCTTGTAGAACAGGCAATGAAGATTGAACGTTCAAAGCTTCTAATAGAATTGCCGAAACACTTTACGGTAGAAATAATTTACAAGGATCATATTAAAGCCTACCGCAATTCATTTTACCCAGGCGCAACGTTTAAACCGCATAATACAGTCCAGTACGAAACGAACGATTATTTTGAAGTGTTGAGACTGTTACAATTTTTAACTTAAGCAGGTGAATTTATGAAAATATCAAAAGTTGAGGTGGGGCTAGTCGAGGCACCTCTTATTACCCCATTTAAAACAGCACTACGTACAGTACATAGTATACGAAATATCGCGGTCTTTATTTATACCGACAACGGGCTAATCGGCATTGGTGAAGCTGCGCCGACCCATGTCATTACTGGCGAGACACTTTCATCAATCCGCTATGCGATAGAAGAAGTGATCGCACCATCGATTATCGGAATTGAAATTGATGAGATTGCACTGCTTTGTCAAAAGATCGATGCGTCTCTCTACCAGAATACAAGTGCTAAAGCGGCGGTCGAAATTGCGCTTTATGATTTATGGGCGAAACAATACAATGCCCCTCTTTATAAATTGCTGGGAGGCTACCGGAAGAACATTACAACGGACATTACGATTAGTGTAAATGGTACGGATGAAATGGTGAAAGACAGTTTAGCGGCTGTCAAACGGGGCTTTTCCATTTTAAAAGTGAAAGTGGGGAAAAATCCTGTAGAAGATGTTGAACGGGTTATGGCTATCCGAAAAGCGGTAGGACCTGATACTACATTAAGAGTTGATGCCAATCAAGGTTGGACAGCAAAAGAAGCTGTAAAAATCATTGGACAGCTTGAAGATAAAGGGGCAGATATTGAGCTCGTAGAACAGCCTGTACACTACAGTGATGTAAAGGGCATGCAATATGTCACAAGCAATACGTATACAAATATTTTGGCGGACGAAAGTGTATTTTCTCCAAAGCAAGCGATCGAGGTCATTGAAAAGCGGGCCGCGGATTTAATAAATATTAAGCTGATGAAAACAGGGGGTATTTCCAAAGCGCAGCAAATTAACCACATTGCGGAGGCAAATGGTGTTGCTTGTATGATTGGCTGTATGCTCGAAACAAAAATAAGTGTCAGTGCAGCTGCGCACTTTGCCGCAGCGAGCAAAAATATCACAATGGTCGATTTAGATGGACCAAGTTTGTGCATTGAAGATCCAATTGAAGGGGGGCCGATCTTCAAAGGGGAAAATATTCAGATGACCGATGCTCCCGGTATCGGGTTATTAATAGAGGCTTACTTAGCCAGATAGAAAAAAGAATTGGGGGAAATGACTTTGAAAAAATCTTTGTTAGCGTTACTTTGTATGTTTGTACTCGTACTGGCAGCTTGTGGTGATTCATCGGAATCCGGTGAAACATCGGAATATCGAACAGTGTACTCAGGTGAAATTAAAACGCTGAACTATTTAAAAACAGCAGAAACAAATGAATTTGCTTTATCGGCGAATTTAGTTGAAGGATTAATAGAATATGACCAATACGGAGTCGTGAAGCCAGGATTAGCAGAAAGCTGGGAATCCAATGAAGATGCGACTGTATGGACATTCAAACTTCGTGATGATGTAAAGTGGGTAGACCATGAAGGTAAAGATGTAGAAAATGTTGTGGCACAGGACTTTGTAGACGGTTTAAATTATGTACTTGATGCGAAAAACGAATCATCGACAGCATGGATTGCAACAGTCGTGAAAAACGGTGATGCCTTCTATAACGGTGAAGTAACGGATTTCTCTCAAGTAGGTATTAAAGCGATTGATGAAACAACGCTTGAATATACATTGGAAGCCCCGACGCCATACTTTTTATCGATGCTGAACTATGTATGTTTCTTCCCGGTAAACGGGGAATTTTTAGCTGAAAAAGGCGATGCATTTGGAACGACTCGCGAGAATATTTTATATAACGGCGCATATATTTTAGATAAATTCGAACCTCAAAATGAGCGTGTACTTGTGAAAAACGATGCTTACTGGGATAAGGAAACAGTGAAAATCGATCGTATCCGCTATAAGTACAATAAAGAAGCAGCAACAGTTGCACCTGAACTGTTCTTACGTGATGAGATTGATGGGGCATTGATTCCGACGTCCATTTTAGATGAATGGTTAAACAGTGACGACAAAAAAGATTTAGTACGTCAAAACACAAACAACTTCTACACATACTTCTATGCATTAAACTTCGATCCGCAATATGATGCAGAGTATGAGCCTGAAAACTGGAAAGTGGCAGTGAACAATAAAGATTTCCGTAAATCGCTTTATCATGCGCTTGACCGTGTATCGGCGATGTTAACAATCGAGCCTTACAATCCACAAGATTTATTGTCAAATACAATTACACCAAAGAACTTTGTTGATGTTGAGGGTGTAGATTACACAATG
The DNA here is from genome assembly GCF_038007305.1 of Solibacillus sp. FSL W7-1436. NCBI lineage: Bacteria > Bacillati > Bacillota > Bacilli > Caryophanales > Caryophanaceae > Solibacillus > Solibacillus sp. FSL W7-1436. The sequence goes on along the minus strand of NZ_JBBOWV010000001.1, from coordinate 3,802,614 downwards.
CTTGAGCCATTAAAAGCAATCACAGAAACAGATTCATTTAACAAAGATTTAGCGCTTGAACATAAAGAAGCTGCATTGGCTGCATTAGCTGGTAAAGCAACATTCCCGGTTAAGGTATTATTACCTTACAACTCTGGTTCACCGGAATGGGCAAACCGTTCACAAGTAGTGGAACAGCAGCTTGAAAACCTATTAGGTGCTGATTACATCGATGTGGAGCTTTATGCAGGTCCTGCGACAGGATTCCTTGGTGAAATCCGTCGTCCTGGTAAGTTCTCGATGATCGAAGCAAACTGGGGTCCGGACTTTGCTGACCCGTCAACATATACAGATCCATTTACAGAAGGCGGAACATATAACAAGCCGGAAATGGCAGAAGGTTATAACAGTGAATATAACAAGCTAGTCGAAGCAGCAAAAGCAGAAGTGGATCCGGCAGTGCGTTATGAGCTATTTGCAAAAGCAGAGGCATTTTTAATTGAAGAAGCATTTGTTATTCCGTACGCTGTAGGCGGCGGCGGTTACACTGCTTCAAAATTGAATCCATTTGAATCACAATATTCGCCATTTGGTGTTACATCCGAGAAGTTTAAAGGTCAGTCTATCCTAGAAAAGCCAATGAGTAATGAAGAATTCAAGTCTGCTAAAGAAGCATGGGAAAAAGAACGTGCGGAAGCATTAGCAAACACTTCTAATTAATACGAAGGCATTTTAAATGGAGGTAGATTAGGAGATGACAGGATGTTTCTGCATCTCCTTTCTGCTTTTATAACTTTATTCGACCTACGGGTTCAATAAGGGGTAATGAGCACTAGCGACAGACAAGACACCGGACGTCATTACGCCGAGGAAATACTGAGGAGGGAACGTGTTTGTTAAAGTATATTGCGAAACGATTCGCGCAATCCATATTTACGTTATTTATCATCGTGACAATAGTTTTCTCCCTGTTACGATTAATGCCTGATGAAGGCTATTTAGGTGCAGCAGCAGAAAAAATGTCGGCAGAACAACAGGAGATTTATTTAACAAATCTGGGCTTACGGGATCCGTTATTAGTCCAACTTAAAAACTTCTACATCGACCTTATTCAGGGTGATTTAGGAAAATCGATTACATACCGCACAGATGTACCAGTACTTGACATTATTCAGGATAAAATGATGTATTCTATATTGTTTGGATTAGGTGCTGTAGCGCTGTCTTTATTAGTTGGTGTACCGTTGGGTATTTTGATGGCCCAGTTTAAAGGACGCTGGCTCGACCGGCTCGGCACAGGCTATATCGTTATTGTAGTAGCAGTTCCGGCGATGGTGTATTTCCTTATGATTCAAATGTATATTTCGGAATGGTTCAACTTGCCGATGCTGTTTGATGAATATAACCCGCGGAGTTTCATTTTACCGTTAATCTGTTTGGCACTTGGTCCGATTGCTTCTTATGCAATGTGGATGCGACGCTATATGGTAGATGAGCTGAACAAGGATTATATTAAGCTGGCTCGTGCAAAAGGTGTGACAGAACGTACGATTATGTTCCGCCATGTGATGAGAAATGCGTTCATCCCGATGGCGCAATATTTACCTGCAACGATTTTATTTACGATTACCGGTTCGATTTACATTGAATCATTATTTTCGATTCCAGGTATGGGTGGATTGCTCGTAGATGCGATCCAGCGTCAGGATAATAATGTCGTACAAGGTTTAGTGCTTGTATTTTCTTCACTAGGGATCATTGGTTTAATTTTGGGGGACTTACTGATGGCAATTGTTGACCCTCGAATTAAACTAGGGAAAGGGGACAGTGTACGCTAATGGGAATTTTCACGAAAGAGATTCAGAATATTTCGGAAAAATCAACAGAACAGCTGCATGATCATATGTTTGACTTTGCCGCTGTCGATGATGCAAAAGCGGAAGAAACAGCTTATTCCAATTACTCTTATTGGCGTTCGACCTTCCGCTCCTTCAGGAAAAATAAAATTGCTGTATTTTTGCTTGTTTTTGTCATCGTCTTGATTGCATTTACATTTGTCCAACCTTATTTACCAGATCAGAAATCACCGACTCAAATTTACTTGAATCCGGATACAGGAATGCAGGACCGGAATGTTGCACCAAATGATGAATATATTTTTGGGACAAACTCCATCGGTCAGGATTTATGGTCCCGAATTTGGGAAGGTACAAGAACGTCTTTATTTATCGGTTTTGCTGTAGCAATTATCGAAGTGCTGATCGGTTTTACAGTTGGGGCTTTATGGGGCTATTCGCGAAAACTCGAAGCACCGATCACCCAGCTATACAATATCGTGGATAACATTCCGACAACAATTGTGCTGATTTTGATGGCGTATATTTTACGACCAGGCGTATCGACGATCATTATCGCCATGTGTATTACAGGCTGGGTTGAAATGGCACGCTTCCTGCGAAATCAGATCGTCATCCTGCGCGATCGTGAGTACAATCTGGCATCCAAAACATTAGGAACACCGGGTTATAAAATCATCTTGAAAAACCTGCTCCCGTATCTAATTTCGGTTATTATGCTGCGAATGAGTTTAGCGGTGCCGGCTGCAATTGGTGCGGAAGTGTTTTTAACATATATCGGACTAGGGTTGCCGGTTAGTGAACCATCATTAGGAAACTTGATCAATGAAGGGCGCGTACTGATGATGTCGCCGGATTTACGTTATCAGCTTATTTTCCCAAGTATCGTGCTAAGTGTCATTACGATTGCCTTTTATATTATCGGGAATGCATTTGCAGATGCGGCAGATCCGAAAAATCACGTTTAAGGAGGAGGGCGTTATATGGAACAGGAAAAAATATTATCCATCGAAAATCTAGTCATAAAATTTAAACTGCGTGGACAAACATTGACGGCTATCCGTGATATTTCGCTCGATTTATATAAAGGAGAAAGTCTTGCAATCGTAGGGGAATCCGGTTCAGGGAAATCCGTGTTAGTTAAATCCATCATGGGTCTGCTTGATAAAAACGGCTATATTGCGAATGGACAAATCCACTTTGACGGACATGATTTATCGAAGTTTAAAACAGAGAAGGACTGGCTGAAAGTTCGCGGCAAAAAAATTGCCATGGTGACACAGGACCCGATGACATCGCTTAATCCGCTGAAAACAATCGGAAAACAAATTGAAGAGAGTGTCGTACTGCATCAAGGGCTAAAAGGAAATGATGCGTATGAAAAAACATTACAGCTGCTGCGCGATGTGGGAATTCATGATGTTGCACGCCGCTATAAGCAATACCCGCATGAATTTTCAGGCGGGATGCGTCAGCGCATCGTCATCGCAATTGCTGTTGCCTGCAATCCGCAAATCCTTATTTGTGATGAGCCGACAACCGCACTCGATGTAACAATCCAGGCACAAATCCTCCAGCTGTTAACAAATTTGCAGGAGAAGTATTTGCTGTCGACAATTTATATTACGCATGATTTAGGTGTCGTTGCAAAAGTCGCCGACAGAATTGCGGTTATGTATGCAGGGGATATTATTGAAGTTGGACAGACTGAGGAAGTATTTTTTGACGCGAAACATCCGTATACATGGGCCTTGATTTCATCACTTCCTCAATTAGGAAACAAAGGCCAAGAATTGTATTCGATTAAAGGAACACCGCCGAACTTATTTAAAGAAATTAAAGGGGATGCATTTGCACCGAGGAATCAGTATGCACTCAAAATCGACTTTGTTGAACGTCCACCTTTTTTCAAAGTGACCGATACCCATTATGCACGAACGTGGCTGCTTGATCCAAAGGCACCGAAAGTAGAGCCTCCTGAAGTGCTGCAAGCCTTTTTCGCAGAAGGGAGACAATATGCAAATGACTAATAGAGAAAAACTGATTGAAGTGAAAAATATTGATATCGTTTTTGGACAAGGTAAAAAACAGTTCAAAGCGGTAGATAATGTGAGCTTCGATATATATAAAGGGGAAACATTCGGGCTTGTAGGGGAATCCGGTTCGGGAAAAACGACAATCGGCCGTGCGATTATGCGCATTAACCCGATAACAAACGGAGAAATTCTATTCCATGGAAAACCGGTTAATGGCCGGATATCCAGTGCATGGGACCGCGAAATTACACAAAAGATTCAAATGATTTTCCAGGACCCGGGCGCATCTTTAAATGAACGGGCAAAGGTTGACTATATTATTTCGGAAGGCCTGATCAATAATAAAAGATACAGCAATGAACAGGAGCGGATCGATAAAGTTAAAAAAGCATTACTGGAAGTCGGACTGCTGCCGGAATTTGCATCGCGTTTTCCGCATGAGTTTTCAGGCGGGCAGCGTCAGCGGATCGGTATTGCAAGAGCACTAGTCATGGAACCGGAATTTATCGTAGCAGATGAACCGATCTCTGCACTGGACGTTTCAATTCGTGCCCAAGTATTGAACTTATTGTCCAGCTTACAGGAACATCGTGAGTTAACATATTTATTTATTGCTCATGACCTGTCGATTGTCCGCTTTATTACAGATCGTACGGCGGTCATTTATAAAGGGAAAATCGTTGAACTCGGTGAAACGGAAAAGCTGTTCAACAATCCGCTGCATCCTTATACTAAGGCATTACTGGCAGCTGTACCGGAACCGAATCCGCTGAAAGAACGCAGAAAAAAACTGCAAGTGTATGATCCGACTGTCCATCAGTATGAAATGGACCCACCCGAATTTGTTGAAATTGAAGAAGGACATTTCGTATTGGCCAATCAAGAAGAGCAGGCGCAGTATCGGGCAGTGCTTGCCGGAAGTGGAGTGTAGGCGATGGCAATGACAATTCCGAAGTCACTGAAAAAAGGCGATACTGTAGCATTAATCAGCGCATCCGGAGCAACGCCTGAACATCGGATTGAACGGGCGATCCAGGCAGTGGAGCAACTCGGTTTCCGTGTAGTTGTAGGGGAAACCTGCAGAGCGCGACACGGTTATTTTGGAGGCAGTGATGAGCTGCGCGCAAAAGAATTAAACGACATGTTCAGAAATCCTGAAATCGACGGTATTTTTTGTATTCGCGGAGGCTATGGGGCGACACGGATTTTACCGATGCTTGATCTGGAGATGATTAAAGAAAACCCGAAAGTATTTGCAGGCTATAGTGATGTGACAGCACTGCATATTGTATTCAATCAGCACTGCGGTTTTGTAACGTACCATACACCGATGCCGTCAACTGAATTTATTAAGCCTGAAATGGATGATTATACATGGAAGTATTTCATCAATAGTGTGACAAATACGGGATGGAGTGATTATTTCCTGGAAAATGCCAAGGGCCAGAATATGAACACGGTTTTTCCCGGCACTGCTACCGGCGAGCTGGCTGGAGGTAATTTAACACTTGTGGCAGCATCTCTGGGGACACCTTATGAGATTGATCTGAACGGCAAAATTCTATTTTTGGAAGACATCGATGAAAATGTGCAACGGATTGACCGGATGCTGACACAACTGTCATTATCGGGGAAACTTCGGCAGCTGTCAGGTATTTTACTGGGTGCTTGGACCGATTGCGGGCCGATGGATGTAAATAATGCAGAAAATAATTTGAGTTTGGATACGGTATTTGAAGAAATTTTATTGCCTTTGAATATTCCAATAATAAAAGATGTAACATGTGGTCATGTGCTGCCGACGATGTCATTGCCGCTCGGTAAAACCGTCACAATGGATGCGACGAAAAAATCAATTCGGGTTGTAGGTTAGTATGATGCATGAACAACTTGATCGCATTATTGCACAGTGCCCATATAAAATACATGTCATTGTCGAAGATTACAATACAAACGATATAGTCTGGAAAAGTCGGGACGAGGAAATTTTCAGCAGTGCAAGTATTATCAAAGTTCCGATTCTCATAGCTATTTTGGCTCATCTGCAAAAAACGGACGGCAATTTGAATCGCATTTGCGAAATTGCACCGGAAAATATGGTTGACTTCAGTGTGATAACTGAGCAGGGGCAAACCCGGGCAACCCTGCATGAGCTATTACTTTGGATGACGATTACGAGTGACAATACAGCAACGAACGTATGTATTGATCTATTAGGAATGGATGCAATCAACAACTATTTTAAAGAAATCGGATTACATAATACCCGGGTCCAGCGGAAGATGATGGATTTTGAACGTCAAAAGCTCGGCTTTGATAATGAAACAACAGCGCGGGACATGCAGCACCTTTTCCGGCAAATATATAGGGGTACGCTGCTGACAAAGGAATGGAATTCGGTGGCACTCGATATTTTAAGCAGGCAGCGCAGTCACGAATCACTCAAACGCTATATCGTAGATGATGTGAAAATGGCGCATAAAACAGGCGGACTCGATGCTGTCGACCATGACGCTGGAATTATTTTTGCGAAAGAACGAGATTATTTTATCGGAGTTTTCATTACAGAAGTGACGGACAATGAAAACGCGAGACAAACGATTGGGACTATTTCTAAAATCGTCTATGATCATTTTACAAAACTGGAGGAGGGACTCGATTGAATGCCGTTGTAAAAACAAAGATAGCGAGTTTACATGCAGCACCAGACCGACATTCAGAGTTAATCGATGAGGTATTATACGGGATGCCGGTCGAAGTACAAGAAGAAGTTGATGAAAATTGGGTTAAAGTACGAACATTTTACCGTTACGAAGGCTATACACTAAAATCCGACTTGCATCTTGGAAGTGAACCTACTGTAAACTGGGTATATGAAGCAAATGATGTCGTTATACAAAGTTTTGCCGATGTCCTTAAAGCTCCTGAAATTCAAAGTGAAAACATCCTTACATTGACACGGGGCGCTTTTATTAAAGTTGTACTGGAAGCAGGACTTGATCCAGCTTGGGCAAAAGTGCAGCTTGTTACAGGTGAAGTAGGGTATGTGCGCTCGGCCTGGATTCAGGACCGTGTTAAAGTGTATACGACAAATGAAGAGGTATTTCGCAAGCAAGTCGTGGAAACTGCTTTTCGCTATATGGGAACACCTTACCGTTGGGGAGGAAAGACGCCTTTAGGCATTGACTGTTCAGGTCTTGTATCGATGGCATATATGCTGAATGGTGCTTATATTTACCGTGATGCGAAAATAGAGGAAGGTTTCCCGTTAAGGAAAATAGAAGGAGACAACTTAAAGCCCGGAGATCTCATTTTCTTCCCTGGCCATGTAGCAATGTATATCGGTAATGACGAGTATATTCATTCCTCGCTAGGCGGGAACGAAGTCAATGTGAATAGCCTTAACTTGCAGCACGGGAATTACCGTGAAGACTTGGCGACAACGATTACAGAGTACGGCAGTATTTTTTAAGAAAAAATAAATAAAGGGTCAACTCAGCTAGATTACTCTGAGTTGACCCTTTTTCATGGAAATTGGTTTATTCAATTAAAAGTTTTTAAGAACCCAATCGTTTGCTTCTACCCAATTATTAACGCGAATAACGTTATTTGGTACAGGCATTTGATTGTACGGTGTATCGAACAAAATGACAGGGATTTTAAGCTCTTCGGCAATTTCCACTGCATTATCATGCTTGTCTTCGAAAAAAGCTTCTACCGCATGCATTTTTGCGATGGCAATTTTGTTATGACTGCCGATACATTCGATATGGTCGTATGGTACTTTAAACTGATCAAACCAGTTTTTCGTAATATCGAAAACATTTTCTCCACGTGCAGAAATATAGTAAAGCTCATACTGGTTTTGCCAGGCTGTTAAAATGCGGTGCGCATCCGCAGCAAGCTCGCTCACTTCATACATTCGCGGCTCGTTTTCTTTAAACCAGGCCTGAAACTGTGCACGGTCTACAGGGTGCGGAAAACCACTTAAAAAATCATATTCCGTTACATCTTGTAGCGTCATATTAATATTGTACTGTTTATTAATATGTGGAATCAATGTGGCAGGACATGTAACTGTTCCGTCAATATCAATGCCGAACCGATGTTTTAAGTTTGCCATTTCCATTACCTCATTTCTTTACACAGTTGCATTAGCTTCTGCTTCGCGCTGTGCTACCATTTCAGCAGCTAATTTATCGATTTCTTTTTTCAGTTCTTCCACCATTGTTTCTTCCGGAACTTTACGAACTGTTTTACCTTTCATGAATAGAAGCCCTTCACCACGTGCACCGGCAATACCGATATCCGCTTCACGTGCTTCACCAGGACCGTTTACCGCACAGCCTAGAACAGCCACTTTTAACGGAACATTCAGTTTTGAAATATATTCTTCTACTTCATTCGCAATTGAAATCAGATCAATTTCGATACGGCCGCAAGTTGGACAAGAAATTAATGTCGCCATATTTGATGCCAAGCCAAATGATTTTAATAATTCACGGGCTACTTTAATTTCTTCCACTGGATCTGCAGATAATGAAATACGTAACGTATTACCGATGCCTTTAGATAAAATCGCACCTAAACCGGCAGCTGATTTAACAGTACCGGCAAATAATGTACCTGATTCTGTAATACCTAAGTGCAGTGGATAATTGAATGCTTTTGATGCTTTTTCATATGCTTCGATAGCCAGGTTTACGTCCGATGCTTTCATCGAAACGATAATGTCATGGAAATCCAGGTCTTCTAAAATTTTAATGTGGTGCAATGCAGATTCTACCATTCCATCTGCTGTAGGGTAACCGTATTTTTCGAGGATATGACGCTCTAAAGAACCGGCGTTAACACCGATTCGGATTGGTATACCTTTTGCTTTCGCCGCATTTACAACTGCCTCTACTTTTTCGCGGCGCCCGATGTTACCCGGGTTGATACGTACTTTATCGATGCCACCTTCAATGGCTTTTAATGCTAATTTGTAATCAAAGTGAATATCCGCTACTAATGGGATATTAATTTGTTTTTTTATTTCAGGTATTGCATTTGCAGCACGCTCATCCGGTACTGCAATACGTACGATCTGACAACCTGCCTCTTCCAAACGTTTAATTTCGGCAACTGTTGCTTCTACATCATGTGTTTTCGTCGTACACATACTTTGGATTACGACTTCGTTGTTCCCACCAATTGTTAAGTTACCGACACGCACAGGACGTGTTTTCGTACGGTGAACGATTTCACTCATGAAAAATTCTCTCCTTTTCAGGCTTTTAATGTGTTACATCTCCAATAGATATAACGATATGTAAGCCGTCACTGTTCCTTATTTTATCAGTGTATGAAAAGAAGAACAAGGAAGAAACATTATGAATTCAATTTAGACAGTTTTCCTTCTCGTTCGAGATGATTGGGATGAGGACAGTATCTCCTGGTACAAGTGGCTGTAAATTTAAGTGCGGATTGAGTTGGTAAAATTTCGCAAGTCTTTCAGGGAAAGTAGTTTTAATAGGCGAGGGAGTTGCTGAAAATAGGCTGTAAATTGTATCGTCCTGCTGGATTTTTACGACAACATAGCTTCCTTGTTCACCCTCCTCACATGATTGGGGTTCAGCATAAAAGGATGCTAATGGGAGCGTACCTTCCTGTAAATCTACTTTAATGACAAATGCAAACAGCAAAAGAACAATGGAAGCTATTAAAAAGCGCAAAAAAAATCCTCCTTATCTCTACAATTTAACTCGTTAATAGATTGTTAAACTATATGATTCAGAAGGAGGATTTATTATTTTTGTACGGGATATTTTGTTAAGGCAACGATTATAAAGAACATTGTAATAAAAATACCAATAAGTGTCACAACGGTTTGTGAGATTATAAACAGATTTCCGAAAATCATTAATAATGTGCCCCACGTACTTGCAAAAACAGCTGTACGCCATACTTGACGATATTCACCGCGGCGTCTCATCGGCTTAATGAAAAATTGACCTGCCAGTGCATATAAACTTACTTTAATAAAATAGATCGACGTATTCAGTACGAATAAAAACACAACAGCAATCGGATAAACAATCCACTGAATATCCTCGGCATACTGCTCAATTTCCGAATAGCCGAAAATTTCGGCTGTCCCGGCATTGATAAATTGGCCGAATGAAAAAGCGGTAATGAGGGTAATCATTAAAAAGGCGTACTGCATCACCTTTCCGATTGATAGAATTCGGTACGCACCCAGTTTTTTCGGTTTCGTTAAACTATGTATAAATAACTGCATATGTGAAATTTTCATAATAATCGAATGCTCCTTTAAAAAGTAGTGTAACATGAAAAAAATGTGAATTGAACTCGGAAAATCAAATTGAATCTTTTCTTCGTACATTACGTATAATTTGTGAAAACATAATAGGAAGAAGATTAGAAAGGATGTGAATGAAGTGGATATTATTGCATGGACACTTATTATTGTACTGTTTATTATCGCGTTTATCGGTTTAGTATATCCGATTATCCCATCCGTCTTATTTTTGCTTGGCGGGTTTATCGTTTATGGGCTGTTTTATAGTTTTACCGAATTGCCTTGGTGGTTCTGGGTAATCGAACTACTTTTTGTTGCATTGTTATTTGCGGCGGATACAATATCGAATCTGATCGGAGTAAAAAAATTCGGCGGATCAAAAGCTGGGATGTGGGGAAGTACGATCGGTTTACTGATCGGACCATTTGTTATCCCGTTTGCAGGTATTATCGCTGGACCGTTTATCGGTGCGATCATTGGTGAGTTGATTGTGACACGGAGCAATTTACAGCAGGCGATTAAAGTCGGTGTTGGTTCTGTTGTAGGATTTTTGACATCGGTCGTAACTAAAGGGACTATTCAAGTAGTGATGATTGTCTTGTTTTTTATTGCGATTTAGTTTTGGATTGAAACAGATTGAATTAATGAAGAGCAAATATTTGTAAAATCAAACAAGTATCGCTTACACTAGTAATGGAAAGATTACAAACAACAGGTAAGACAGGTAACCCGAGCCTTTCCGTCAAAAGACTGAAATGCAAATATTACTGTTTTTTTCATTGAATGAGGAATCATTTTTTGATAACCTAGTATTGTAATCAACATTAATTACTTGTTCCAGGGAGGAATATTATCATGGCATTCAAATTACCAGAATTAACTTACGCTTACGACGCATTGGAACCACATATCGATGCAAAAACAATGGAAATTCACCACTCTAAACACCACAATACTTACGTAACAAACTTAAACGCAGCAGTAGAAGGTACTGAATATGCTGACAAAGACATCAACGAGTTAATCTCTAACATCGATGCTTTACCAGCTGACAAACAAACTGCTGTACGCAACAACGGTGGCGGACATGCTAACCACACATTATTCTGGGAATTAATCGCTCCAGGCGGTTCTAACACTCCAGTAGGTGAAGTAGCTGCTGCAATTGATGCGAAATTCGGTTCATTTGATGCTTTCAAAGAAGAATTCGCAAAAGCTGCAACAACTCGTTTCGGTTCAGGTTGGGCATGGTTAATCGTTGATGGTGACGGTGTAGCTGTTACTTCAACTCCAAACCAAGACTCTCCAGTAATGGAAGGCAAAACACCAATCCTAGGCTTAGACGTTTGGGAGCACGCATACTACTTAAACTACCAAAACCGTCGTCCAGACTACATCGGTGCATTCTGGAACGTAGTGAACTGGGACGTAGTAGAAGCTAAATTCCAAGCAGCTAAATAATAGCGCGAAGAATTAACTATATTCTAAACGGATAGTTTCAAGCTGCAAAATAATTAAAGCTAAATTGTACCGAAAGCAACGCGGCAGGTACAAAATACTTTAAACGTAAAACGCATGAGAAGTTTCATTACTTCCATGCGTTTTTTATGTATTTTTTTACAGTTTTCTGCTACGCTCAAAATAATAAACAGAATTGGGGTGCTGTGGATGTTTGATGAATTTGTCGCACAAATTGATGAGAAATGGCATGGGGCTTATATAAAATTAATGGAAACAATTGATGAAAACTTGCCGCCAGGTTTTGAAAAGTCAATTGACCGGAATATGATCGTATATAATGTACCATTAACAACCTATCCAAAAGGGTACCATGTAACACCGAACACACCATTGCCGTTTTTGGCGCTTGCTCCACAAAAGCGCCATATCGGGTTATATCATATGGGGATATACAGTGATCCGGAACTTCTCGAGTGGTTTCAGAAAGCCTATGCCGAAACGGTACCAACAAAGCTGAATATGGGGAAAAGCTGTATTCGCTGGACTTCGACTAAACATATCCCATATGACCTGATAGGGGAACTGAGCAAAAAACTAACAGTAGATCAGTGGATTGCTACCTATGAAAGTGAAGTACAGAAATAAAATGTAGGACAAACAATGAAGCTTTTTCGTTGTTTGTTCTTTTTTGGCGATAAGACTATATATTCTTTTTCAAAGTTTCGTTCAAGCGATAAAAATCGTAAATATATTTGTTTAATGTCTCGGGTGCAAGTACATAATCTTCCTTATGCCACTGAATAAGGATGCCCATAATCGAATTTGCTGTATAGCTGGCCAAATATTCAAGCTGCTGGTCGGATATATGCCCGATTTCTTCTAAATGCGATTCCAATATAAATGAACGGATGGTCTCTAATAATTTGTGGTAATAGAGCATCGGCGTTTTTTCATCAAAAACAATACGGTAAAATGCTTCATGCTTTTTGACATGGTGAAAAATTTGAATCATTTCAGGTGTAAGCATGGATAAATTATCTTGCGTCACATCATATGGAAAATCGTACGAAAACTTTAAATCTTTCACGATGTCATTGAAATAACGTTCAAATACTCCGTGGATATTTTTATAGTGCAAATAGAATGTTCCACGGTTAATTTCTGCAATTCGGCAAATTTCTGCTACCGTAATATTCTCCAAAGATTTCTGATTCAGCAGAATAAGAAGTGCTCTTTGCAGGCTGTCATGTGTCTTCTTAACACGTAAGTCCATAAAAATTTCCCCTTTAATGAACAGATTAATAAAAAGTGTTGGATAATGTACGGAATACTAAATAGCTGTTGTTTGTACATTAATTTGCTTTCCATTATAATTTTTATTGAACAGATGTACAATAACTTCTATTTTCTAAGGAGAGATTTATAATGAAATTACAGGATAAAGTAGCAATCGTAACAGGTGCCGCTTCTGGGATGGGGAAAGCAATCGCGGAAGCATATGCAAAAGAAGGCGCAAAAGTAGTAGTTTCGGATTTAAATGAAGAAGGCGCAAAAACAGTTGCGGATGAAATTACTGCAAACGGTGGCACGTCTTTTGCGATCGCAACAAACGTAACGAAAGATGAAGACTTGCAAAAATTATTTGACGCTACTATTAAAAATTACGGTCAGCTAGATATTTTAGTAAACAATGCAGGCATCATGGACGGATTTGAGCCTGTCAATGAAATTACAGATGCACGCTGGGACATGATTTTCGCTGTTAATACTACTTCTGTTATGAAGTCAATGCGTATTGCAACAGATATGTTCTTAAAACAAGGTCATGGTGTTATTGTAAATAATATTTCAGCTGGCGGGTTAAACGGTGGTCGTGCAGGTGCAGCATATACTGCTTCGAAACATGCTGTTGTCGGTTTAACAAAAAATACCGCATTCATGTTCTCTCAATCCGGTATTCGTGTAAACGGAATCGCACCAGGTGCTGTTATGACAAATATCCAACAGTCGATGCAAAATATCAGCCAATACGGTGCCGGCCAGCAGCAAAAAGGTTCTGCACTGATTCCACGTGTCGGAAATCCGGATGAAATCGCGAAATTGGCAGTATTTTTAGGTTCGGAAGATTCAAGTTTCATCAACGGTCAAATTATTACAGCGGATGCTGGTTGGACAGCTTATTAGGCATATATTTTATACAAGGCTTTGTAACTTCGGTTACAGAGCCTTTTTTACATATTTAATTCTTACCTATATAGTCGTAAGTACACCTAAACTATGCTACTTATGAATAATGTATAAAGAGGTGAGGAATAAATGAGCATGACGTACAAAAATATACTAGTTGCCGTGGATGAAACGAATGAGTCACGGATTGCTTTTAGAAGAGCTGTGCAACTTGCACAGGATAATGTCGGAAGTAGGCTGTATATTGTTCATGTAATCGATACTCGTTCCTTTGCATTTTCAGAAGGCTATAACTTTGAGATGGCGGAAAAATTTACGAATAACAAAAAGGATCTTTTAGATTCATTTGAGAAAAAAGCGCAGCAGGCAGGGTTTACAAACATAAAAAAAATTATTGAGTACGGGACACCTAAACATGTTATCGCACGCGATATCCCTCAGCAGGAAGAAATTGATCTGATTATTTGCGGTGTAACAGGAAAAGGCGAATTAGCACGATTTTTCCTAGGTTCCGTATCAGAAGGGATTTTAAGAAATGCCCGCTGTGACGTCCTTGTTGTAAGAAATACTTAATAAAATGTCGAAGCTCCACATTAATTTACGTGAAGCTTCTTTTTTTATGAAACTTTATAAAATCTCAGCCGTCTAAAAGATGAATAATTAAAATCTGAACTCTTTTTTCGCAGAGATTTCAGTGTTATACTAAAAGCTATGACTATACATTCATGTACACGCTACATAAAGTAAGGAAGGGGAAGTGTTCTTTGCGCAAAATTACGCAAAATCGTCAGCAAAATCCGAAGGCAAAGCAACGTGCAAGTTTAACTTTTCGGATGAATGTCCTTTTCTTTTCAATATTTGTTTTGTTCTCATTACTGATTTTCCGTCTAGGATATATACAAATTGTAAAAGGTGAAGATTATGTGCGCGCATTAGAGCGTACAGAAGAAGTACGGGTGAATACAAGTGTACCCCGTGGCCGTATTTTTGACCGCTATGGTCGTATTTTAGTTGATAATCAACCAGAAAATGCGATTACCTATACAAAAATGCAAACGACAAAATCCGCTGAAATGCTTGAAATTGCAGAAAAACTTGCACATATTATCGAGCAGCCGACAGAAAAAGTAACGCATCGAGATAAACTGGATTTTTGGATTTTACGGAATCCGGAAAAGGCGAAAGAAAAAGTTACACAAAAGGAAATGACGAAATTCCAACTTGAAAATGAAGATTTAGAAACGAAGGAAATCAATAAAGAATATGATCGACGAATTCGGGATCGTATTACAGATGAAGAACTGGAACAACTTTCCGATTTTGACCTGGAAGTTCTGGCAATTTACCGTGAAATGATGACAGGCTATAACTTATCGCCCCAGATTATTAAAGGCGAGAATGTTACTCCGGAAGAATTTGCCCGAGTTTCAGAACATCTGGCAGATCTGCCTGGTGTAAATACGACAACCGATTGGAAACGAGTGCGTCTTTCTCCATTGGCCATTTTAGGTCGAACTACGGTACCGAGCAAAGGTGTACCTAAATCGAAACTGAACTATTATTTGGCCCGTGATTATTCTCGTAACGACCGTGTTGGGGAAAGTTATTTTGAAGCACAGTATGAAGAAATACTGCAAGGTGAAAAATCAGTCGTTAAAAACATCACGAATAAAAAAGGTCAAGTAGTTGAAACGATGACGACTTTTGCAGGGGAGCCCGGGAAAGATTTAGTAACAACAATCGACGTGGAACTCCAGCAAAAAGCTGATGAAATTTTGGAAAAGTATTTATTGGAATTGAAGGCTAAAGGTGGTTCACAGTTACTGGATCGCGGCTTTTTAGTAGCAATGGATCCAAAAACCGGGGAACTTCTATCGGTAGTCGGCAAGAAAATAGAAAAAGATAAAGATACTGGCAAACCATATATTGTCGACTATTCCTACGGTACATTTACGTCTGCATATGAAGCAGGGTCAACTGTAAAAGCAGCAACCGTCTTAATGGGCTACAATGAAGGCGTTATTAAGCCGGGAACTGTCATGCTCGATTCACCGATGCGAATCGGTAACATTACCTTAAATACACTATTCAACAAGACTGGTAGTGTCATGCTGAATGATTTAACGGCATTAGAGCGTTCATCAAACGTCTATATGTTCAAAATTGCAATGGGTATTGGCGGCCGGACATATTCACCTGGTATGCGCTTTAGTTTAGCACCAGGAACATTGCAGACTATGCGAAATGAATATGCACAGTTTGGACTAGGTGTACCTACGGGCATTGACCTTCCGGGAGAGTCTACCGGGTATCAGGCCGACCCGGATACGGATGTAAAACTATTAAACTTGGCGATTGGCCAGTTTGATACGTATACGACAATGCAATTGGCACAATATATATCAACAATTGCAAACGACGGTTACCGCATCCAACCGAGAATGCTAAAAGAAATTCGCAACCCTTCCAAAGATGGAGAATATTTAGGGCAAGTTGTGGAAGAAGTGACACCTAAAATTTTGAATAAAATCGAAAACAGCCAACAGGAAATTGATCATGTACAAGAAGGTCTGCGCCGAGTTTACTTCGGGGCAAATGGTTCTGCCCGTCGTCAGTTTGAAACAGCGGATTATATTGCTGCTGGTAAAACTGGTACAGCCGAGGTAGTTTACTATGGACCGCAGCGTGATAAATGGAAAACAAACACGATCAACATTGTTCATGTAGGTTATGCACCATTTGATGATCCTGAAATTGCCTATGCCATCATATTCCCATGGGCTACAACGAACTTTACAAATAACTATTTACCACAGGCCAATTTAACAGCCCGTGAATTAGTAGATTCCTATTTTGAACTGAAAAATAAATATGCAGAAGAAGGTCTGTCTACAAGTAAAGTAGAGAAACCGATTATTAAGCATTCTGATGAAAAACTGGATGAGGACGAAGAAGTCGAAACAGTAAACGAATAAAACGATAATCCCGTAGTTTCTGGCTACGGGATTTTTTTTAAGGGGAAGATTTGATGAGAAAGAAGATTGTACATATTGTCGTCATCCTGGGTGCCTTAAGTAATGCAGCGATTTTAGTATTAATGGACATGCCGGCGTGGCTCGTAATCTTAATGTCGGTTGTCTATATAATTATTTTTGAAGGACTCCTGCTTATACTTGAACCACGCCTAGTCCGTGCTGAACGTGAACGGAATGTGAAAGCCTTTCCCTTTTTACGGGAGCTGGTCGATGCTAAAAAGGCGACGGTTACTTTACGGGATGGTTCAATACTATATAATGCAACGTTTGAAGGCTATGCCCATCCAAAAGATGCGAAAACAATTTTACTTTATGTACACAAAGTAAAGACGAAAAAGGAAAAACCGACATTTACTGAACATTCTATTAAACTTATTAACATAAAAAGTGTGAAAAAGATTCAATAAGAAGAAAATGAGACAATTTGCAGGGACTTCCTGTAAATTGTCTTTTTTGTTTACAAAGCTTTACATTCAATTAACCGTTGAATTATATAAGCTTAATAAATTGTCACTATAGTTGGAATTGTAAGAAAAAACATCTATTAAACAAGCGGAGGAATTACAAATGAAAAAGTGGCAGTACTTAACATCAACAGCTTTACTAGGTTCAGCGATTCTTTTAGGAGCATGTGGCGGAGAAGAGAATAATGATGAAACGTCTACATCTGCTCAAACAAACACAGAACAGGCTGAAGCTGGCAGCGCACAATTAACAGGTAATGTAGTAGGCGATGGTTCGTCAACAGTTGCTCCAATTACAGAAGCATTAGTTGAAGAATACGCGGGGGTACAAAAAGATGTACGCGTAGCAGTTGGTGTATCTGGTACAGGCGGCGGTTTCGAAAAATTCATCAATGGTGAAACTGATTTCTCAAACGCTTCTCGTCCAATCAAAGATACTGAAGTGGAAGAGCTGAAAAACGCAGGGGTAGAATATACAGAATTTGAACTTGCTTACGATGGTTTATCGGTAGTAGTTCATCCTGAAAATACTTGGGCAAAAGATCTGACAGTTGAACAATTAAAACAGATTTGGATTGAAGATGGTACTACAAAAAAATGGTCTGATATCGATCCGTCATGGCCGGAAGAAGAAATCGTGTTCTACTCACCAGGTTCTGACTCAGGTACGTATGACTACTTCGATGAAGTTATTTTAGACGGTGAAGACATCGTTAAATCAGCAACGTTATCTGAAGATGACAATGTGCTAGTACAAGGGGTAACAGCTGATAAAAATGCAATCGGCTATTTCGGTTACGCGTACTATCTGGAAAACAAAGATAAATTACAAGTTGTAACGGTTGATGGAGTGGAACCGACAAACGAAACAATCGAATCAGGCGAGTATTCTCCATTATCACGTCCATTATTTGTTTATGTGAGTAACAGTGCAGTTAAGGAAAATGAAGCTACATATGACTTCATAAAATTCACACTTGAAAATGCAGGTGAAATGGCAGAAGTAGTTGGCTATGTCGGCTTGCCGGATGAAAAGTATGAAGAAGCTTTAAAAGAGTTAGAAGCACTAAAATAATTTCGATGTTTAATAGTGTGGGGTGGCTCTCATGCCCCACACGTTTTTTAATGATGAAAATATGATGGATTTATTTTACATAGATGACTGGAAGGAGTTTTCGCACATGGCTCTTAAACAACAGGAGCAAGTCAGTGTTCAGCAATTAATCGAGCGTTCGCGCAATCGCAAAGGAAAGAAAGTAATCGAAAAGTTAGTACCGTTCGGGTTATTTCTGGCAGCGACGATTTCGGTTCTTACGACGTTTGGGATTGTTTTTACACTAATATTCGAGACATTTGAATTCTTTACGCGAGTGTCGATTACGGATTATTTATTTGGTACCGAATGGCTGCCATTTTCAGGTAAGGAGCCGTTGTATGGAATATTACCATTAATATTCGGGACATTTAAAATAACACTGATTGCTATTATTGTAGCGGTGCCATTCGGTTTAGGCGCAGCCATCTATCTGAGTGAATATGCATCAGAACGCGTACGAAAAATCATTAAACCGATTCTGGAAGTACTTGCAGGTGTCCCGACGATTGTTTACGGGTTCTTTGCTTTAACATTCATAACACCGATTTTACAGTCGGTTATTCCCGATTTGAAAATTTTCAACGCAATCAGTCCTGGGATTGTTGTCGGAATCATGATACTTCCAATGATTACATCCATGTCCGAAGATGCGATGAGCTCAGTTCCAAGGTCGATTCGTGAAGGTGCGCTCGGGTTGGGTGCAACAAAATTCGAAGTGGCGGTTAAAGTTGTTCTGCCGGCCGCATTATCAGGAATTGTCGCTTCTGTCGTATTAGGTATTTCCCGGGCAATAGGTGAGACGATGATTGTTTCCTTGGCAGGGGGATCTACACCAAAATTCGACTTTGGCTTTACGGATTCGATTCAAACAATGACAGCCTATATCGTGCAAGTTACGACAGGCGATGCCGGTTACGGGACAACAATTTACTACTCAATTTATGCGGTAGGATTCACTTTGTTCATTTTCACGTTGGCGATGAATTTACTCGCAACATATATTTCAAAACGCTTCCGAGAGGAGTATTAATATGCGCTATATTCAAGAAGATTTAGTAATGAAGCGAATGAATAAACGTCTCATTTCCAATAAAATATGGAAGATTATTTTCATTCTTGCCACGAGTTTTGCCCTTGTTTCATTAGGGATGCTCCTTTATCGAATTTTGACGCAGGGGCTTGGTTTTTTAGATATAAATTTCATTACAAACTTCGCGTCACGTATTCCTGAAAATGCAGGGATTAAAGCGGCGTTGGTTGGCTCTTTATGGCTGATGAGCGTAGTTGCTCCTGTCTCGATAATTTTAGGTGTGAGTACAGCATTATATTTGGAAGAATATGCAAAGCAAAATAAATTGAATGATTTTATCCGTATCAATATATCTAATTTGGCAGGGGTACCATCAATTGTTTTCGGTTTGCTGGGATTAACAATTTTCGTACGACTGTTCGGCTTTGAGAAAAGTATTTTAGCGGCAGGTTTGACGATGAGTTTACTTATTTTGCCGGTCATTATTGTGGCGGCACAAGAAGCAATCCGCGCGGTACCAAATGAACAGCGGGAAGCATCATACGGAATGGGTGCGACAAAATGGCAAACAATCGTCCGGGTTGTGCTGCCGGCAGCTATTCCGGGAATTTTAACAGGCAGTATTTTAGCGTTATCCCGTGCAATCGGTGAAACAGCACCATTAGTCGTAATCGGAATCCCGGTAATATTACAGTTTTTACCAACTGATTATCTTGATACATTTACCGCATTGCCAATGCAAATTTTCGACTGGGCAAAACGTCCGCAAGAAGCGTTCCAGTATGTGGCATCTGCCGGAATCATCGTATTAATGGTTTTCCTGTTAACGATGAATTCCATTGCAATTTTTATCCGAAATAAATTCCAAAAACGATATTAGGAGTGAAATGGAATGGTTCAACTTTTAACGAAAAATAATGTGCATCGACCTGCAATGGGCATCGAAACGAATCAGGCGAATGTCATGCAGTCTAATAATTTTAATTTATGGTATGGGGATCACCATGCTTTAAAAGATATCAATCTGGAAATGAAGGAAAATGAAGTGACGGCAATTATCGGTCCTTCCGGATGCGGGAAGTCGACCTATATAAAAGCATTGAATCGAATGGTTGAACTTGTGCCGATTGTACGTACATCAGGAGAAATCAATTACCGTGGCCGCAATATATTTTCGAATGGCTATGAAGTGGAGGAGCTTCGCACAAAAGTCGGTATGGTATTCCAAAAACCAAACCCGTTTCCGAAATCAATCTATGATAATATCGCATACGGACCCCGTATCCATGGAATTAAAAACAAGAAAATTCTGGATGAAATTGTCGAAAAGTCACTGCGTGGTGCAGCAATATGGGATGAAGTAAAAGACCGCCTAAACCAAAATGCCTATGGTTTATCAGGTGGCCAGCAGCAGCGTATTTGTATCGCACGTTGCCTTGCAATCGAACCGGATGTCATTTTAATGGATGAGCCGACTTCAGCTCTTGACCCGATTTCAACATTAAAAGTTGAAGAACTTGTACAGCAGATGAAAGAACAGTATTCGATCGTCATCGTGACACATAACATGCAGCAGGCAGCTCGTATTTCCGATAAAACGGCCTTCTTCCTGAACGGGGAAGTCGTGGAGTTCGATAAGACAGATATCATTTTCTCGACACCATCAGATCAGCGTACTGAAGACTATATTTCCGGCCGATTCGGATAATGAGATAGAGGAGAATGATAAAGATGATCCGTGAACGTTTTGAACATGATCTAATAGCAGTTCAGCAAGATTTAATGGAACTGTGTGATTTAAGTATTCTTGCATTACAGGAATCTTTTAAAGCCTTTTTGAAAAAGGATATTGATTTAGCGTTACAGGTAATTGATACAGATCCGAAAATCAATCGGATGGAAGAAATAATTAACGACCGCGTAATTTTACTGATTGCAAAACAGCAGCCTGTAGCGACTGATTTGCGACGATTGATCGTTGTCATTAAAGCGGCATCGGATATGGAGCGAATCGGGGATCATGCGGTAAATATCGCCAAGGAATCGATTCGAATCGGGAAAGCGCCGTTTGTTACAAGCGTGGAGCCGATTGAGGAAATGTTCCATAAAACGATTTTAATGCTGCGCCAAATTGTCGATGCCTTTATTGAAGAAAATACAATAAAGGCAAAAGAAATTGCAAATCTTGATGATGAGGTCGACGAATTAACAGGCAATACGCTCAGTAATTTAATGAAGCTGTCTGTTTCGAGTGAGCAAGTATCGCAAGTAACGAGTTTATCTTACGTATGCCGTTGTATCGAACGCTCGGCAGACCACGCAACCAATATTGCCGAACATTTATTCTATCTTGTAAAAGGGAAGCATTATGAGCTGAATAATTAAGCATTCAAAGTATAGGGAGAAAACTTCCTATGCTTTTATTTTTTAAATTTATTTCAACAATTTGTTTATGAATAATTTATGAAATGAAAGGGTACATGGTACAATATAGGTAATTCAAATAAGTTGAGTACTTATTTAGATGTAAAGGGGTAGACAGCATGTTAAAAACAATTGTATTTGACCAATTAAAGCAAGCGATGAAAAACAAGGATGTATTAGCTAAAGGAGTATTGACTTTAGTGAAGTCCGCATTGGATGCTGCAGAAAAAGAAAAGGGCGCGGAATTGACGCCACAGGAAGAAACTGCTGTCATTAATCGTGAAATTAAGCAGACAAACCAGTCACTGGAAGGTGCAAAGCAAGCGGACCGTTCAGACCTGATTGAAAAAGAAGAAGCAAAATTAGTTATTTTAAAAAGCTTTTTACCAAAACAGTTAACAGAGGAAGAAATTTCAGCTGAGCTTCAGGCAGCAGGTATTACTTCAGGCATGAATATGGGTGATGCAATGAAAATTGCAAAGCCATTACTCGATGGAAAAGCAGATGGCGCGACAATTTCAAAAGTTGTCAAAACGCTTATTTCCTAAATCGAAAACTTGGAAAAGGAGGTGTGCCGCATTCATTTGGCGGTCACGTCCTTTTCGCTATATTCTTAAATTATTCTACTTACAATTAAAAAGAAATCAGGATAGGGAGGATTAAAATGACCTTACATGAACAGATTAAACTGTATGTACCTTACAATGAACAGGAAGCAAAGGACCGGGACATCATTTTACGGGCAATGGCTACTTTATCGGATGTTCTGACACGAAACAATGAAGTTCTGCATTTCACTGCTTCGGCATTTGTGTTCAACCCGGATCGTACCCGTGTATTAATGGCCCATCATAACATATATAATGCATGGGGCTGGATGGGCGGTCATGCCGACGGCGACCCTGACTTATTTAAAGTAGCAAAAAAAGAGCTGATGGAAGAAGCAGGTCTTCCAGAAGCAAAAGCAATTCAGGAAGATATTATTTCGCTTGATATATTGCCGGTTATCGGTCATATGAAGAACGGGAAATATGTTGCGGCACATTTACATTTCAATGTGACGTATATATTTGAAGTTGAAGATGAAGCAACGTTTAAAGCAAAGCTCGATGAAAACAGCGAAGTCGGCTGGATCGAAATTAGCGAAGTTGCTGAAAAATGTTCGGAAGCGCATATGATTCCGATCTACGAGAAAATTATAGAGAAGGTCAAAAAAATCGGCTGTTAAAATGATATTCAACAAAACAGCTTTTCGAAACTTCATGCCATAGGATGAGGTTTTTTCTTACGAAGATTTTCTGGATACAACTGGCTGATGTACAGAAAAACACAAACGATTGCTGAAAATGAAATAATTTCACAAAATTAAACAGCCGTGTGCTAAAATAACGTTGTATAAACAAAAGGGAGGCTATTTTCAAATGGCGAAAAAAGTAAAAGAATATAAAATTAATCCAGACCGTGTGGAAGAAGCATTATTAATTCAAAATCGTATGCTTATCGAATTATTCGTTCAAGTTTTACATGAACAACTAGTAATCGAACGTCCTGTCTTACACGAACGTTTGGAAAACTTGATCGAGCTTTCAGACAACGATCGTGATTTGAAAGATACTTTACATGCTTTAACTCAAAAATTATAATTACATACATTCTTGTGTGGTGCGGTATCCTAGAGATACCGCTTTTTTTATGCAGAAAAACACGAATATAAAGTCAATTATTCACACGCAGTTTAAATTACTACTTTTTAATTTTGATTTTCGCTATACTATCGGTATTGATTTTAAAACAGATGGAGGGGTTTCACATGACAAATGAATATAAGACTGTTTTAACCGATGAAATTCTTCATTTTTTATATCGTAATGCATCTTTTCAAGCGATGGATGAAAATCAGCAGCAACAGTTTCTTGAGAAATTTGGTCAACAGCCATTATTTATAGAGGTCATCGAAATTGCAACTGCACTCGAAGAAATGATTACAGAAGTGGAAGCAACGATGCCAAAAATGCAGGATAAAGATTATTTATTCCCGATTGAGCAACAAAAGCAATTGCTGAAAGATCGGACGGTTATTGATGGGAATGTATTGTATGTACCGTTTGATGAGATGAAAAATCTTTATTCGCCAATGATTGTCATCGTACAGCATTCTGATGCCATGCGGGAGTATGAAGCTTTTACAAAAGGGACAATATTTCCGCTATTTAACTTATGTGCCGTCCAGAAAAGGGATTTAATCATCCTTCCGTTTAGTGATAAACCGGCAAAACCGCTTCTTTTTAAAAATGGAACATTTGACATCGGATTGTTCGACCAATTTTTACAGCAGTATTTAACTGGAAACGCTCAAATTATGCCGGCACTAGAGAAGGCGATTGAACTCTTTACCCAAGACAATATCGACAATCAGCGGGATCTCATGATTATTACGGACAATCAGTTTACCGATTTCCATAATTTAAACCAGCAAGTTCTGGCAGGGGAAATGCGGGAGCATGATATTGACCTGTCCGTTATCGCAATGAGCGAGAGGGATTTTGAAAAACAGCCGATTACATTTGCTGATAAAGTATTTTTTGCAAACGATTAAAAGTTTTACTAACGAATCCGTCATGGGTTCGTTTTTTTTATGTGCGCCCGGCATGCGTACGAACTATAGGGTGCAAGTCCCGAACCCCGAAGACAGAAGTAGAGGTTAGCCAAGAGCAAGGGTGTCCGTGGTGACGCGGAATCTGAAGGAAGCTGGAGGCAAAACACCGGTCCGAGGAACACGAATCTCATAGAAGGCTAGGTGTGATTGGATGAGTTTGCATAACAAAACAAAGTCCCTTCTGTCGAAGGTCATATTTAGTAAATGAGGCGGATAGATGGTGTGAAAGTGCGTACGCTTACCCGGGGAGGTCTGACAGGAATGTGAAGTACCCTTCATAACCTACTTGGTGACAAGTAGCTGAACTGTCAGAAGTCAGCAGAGGTCATAGTACAAGTAAGTCTAGAATTACTTGGAAGGACTGAACAATTAAGAGAGAATAGCCCTTGGCTTTCCAACCTGGACGGATGAACACAGAAAACAGGAGAAACCTCACGCTTAGAAAGTAGTGGTGAATCCCACGAGGGTATTTGCGGAGGGTGTAGTCCAGTTGGGCAAGAGAAGAACAGCTATTCACGGAAAGGAACAAAATGGTGATGTTGAATCAAATTTTGGAACGGCAAAACATGATACAAGCATTAAAGCGAGTAGAAGCGAATAAAGGAAGCCATGGAGTAGACATGATGCCCGTACAAACCTTACGACAGCACATCCTCGAAAATTGGGAAACCATAAAATCGCAGATTTTGAATGGTACCTACGAACCGCAACCAGTCCGTCGTGTCGAAATCCCGAAACCAGACGGCGGTGTGCGTCTATTAGGAATACCAACCGTGACGGACCGTTTGATTCAGCAAGCCATCTCGCAGATTTTATCAAAAGAATATGACCCAACATTTTCGGACCACAGCTATGGATTCCGTCCAAATCGGAGTGCTCATGATGCGGTGAGGAAGGCAAAAGGCTATTTAAAAGAGGGATACCGATGGGTAATTGATATGGATTTAGAGAAATTCTTTGATAAGGTTAATCATGACCGCCTAATGGGAACATTAGCAAAACGAATTTCAGATAAACCGTTATTAAAACTTATTCGTAAATATCTCCAAGCGGGTGTCATGATTAATGGAGTAATTTCAAGTACAGAAGAAGGGACCCCTCAAGGTGGTCCTTTAAGTCCGCTACTTTCTAATATCGTCTTAGATGAACTCGATAAAGAGCTAGAGAAACGAGGACATAAATTCGTTCGCTACGCAGATGATTGCAATATTTATGTGAAAACCGAACGTGCTGGATTACGGGTGATGGCAAGTGTACAGCGATTCATCGAGGGTAAACTTCGTTTAAAAGTAAATGAAAAGAAATCAGCAGTAGACCGTCCATGGAATCGTAAATTCCTAGGTTTTAGTTTTACGAATCATAAAGAACCGAAAGTTCGCATTGCGAAATTAAGTCTCGTACGAATGAAGAAGAAAATACGAGAAATTACCTCAAGAAAGATGCCTTATTCCATAGAATACCGAATTGAAAAGTTGAACCAATATCTGATAGGGTGGTGTGGATATTTCGCTTTAGCGGATACTCCTTCAATATTTAAAGCATTAGATGGATGGATTAAACGAAGATTACGTATGTGTCTATGGAAGAATTGGAAGAACCCCCGAACAAGAGTCAGAAATCTTATTCGTTTAAAAGTACCTTATGGGAAAGCATACGAATGGGGAAACACCCGAAAAGGGTACTGGCGCATTTCTAAAAGCCCCATATTACACAGAACCCTCGGCAATTCCTATTGGGAAAGCCAAGGGCTGAAAAGTCTGCAAGTTCGTTATGAAACTTTGCGTTATTCATCTTAATTGAACCGCCGTATACGGATCCGTACGTACGGTGGTGTGAGAGGTCGGGAGTTAATCACTCCCTCCTACTCGATTGATCTGATTTTGTTATAGACAAGGAGTTTTAAAAGGGGATGCGGAATATTTAAAGAAAGGACATAATAGAGAGAAATGGAGTGTTTCGTTCAATGTATACAGCCTATTGCAGAACCGTCCAAAGTTCAATGCGTGTCGGAATGAAGCTTATGAACTGGAGAAAGCCGGAATTACTCCAAGGAGAAAACAGCCTTGAAAGATTGCCGGAACTTGTGAAAAGTTTGAATTTAAATAGGCTTTTAGTGATTACCGATGAAGGGATTCACAAGCTGGGGCTTATGGATATGTTATTAGAGGGCTTGCAGGAGCAAAATATTGCGTTTGTTGTCTATGATAAAACGGTTCCAAACCCGACTTTTACAAATATTGAAGAAGCGCTGGAATTGTATTATGCGCATCATTGTGAGGGCATTATAGCATTTGGCGGCGGGTCACCGATGGATTGTGCCAAGGCCGTTGCAGCAAGGATCGCACGACCTGAAAAATCACTGGCTGATTTAAAAGGTTTATTTAAAGTAAGAAAAGAAATGCCTCCGTTTTTTGCGATTCCAACAACTGCTGGTACGGGAAGCGAAGGAACAATTGCCGCCGTCGTATCAAACAGTGAAACACATGAGAAATTCGCCATTATGGATCCGGTACTTGTACCGCACTATGCTGTATTGGACCCGTTATTGACGATTAAATTGCCTCCGCATATTACATCAACGACAGGAATGGATGCCTTGACCCATGCGGTGGAAGCCTATATTGGAAAAAGCAATACGGAGGAGACGAGGAAATATGCCCGCGAGGCTGTTATTCTTATTTTTAAATATTTAGTACGCGCCTATGAAGATGGGACAGATATGAAAGCCAGAACGGAAATGCAACGCGCCTCGTATTTGGCAGGGCTTGCATTTACGCGGGCATATGTAGGCTACGTCCATGCCATTGCTCATACACTCGGCGGATTTTATCAAGTTCCGCACGGTTTTGCCAATGCGGTAATCCTTCCGCATGTACTCCGATTTTACGGGGAAAGCGCTGCGAGGCCGTTGGCAGAACTGGCAACAATTGTAGGCATCGGAAAAATAACAGACAGCGATGAAAAAAAGGCGCAATTATTTATCGAAGCAATTGAAGAATTGAATAACAAGATGGAAATTCCTCGTAAAATAACAGGAATCATCAACCGTGATGTGCCATTGATGGTGGATCGCGCAATACAAGAAGCGAACCCGCTTTACCCGGTACCGCGCATTGTAAATAAAGATGAAATGTTTTATTTATACCAGATCATTCAGGAATAATGGATAATGCTATTTAGACAAGTAAAGAGGCCGGGACATAACCCAAAAGCGCTATTTTTCTCTGAGAGAAAAATAGCGCTTTTTTGCTGAACGTTAAAATTGATTTCCATTCCGGGACGCTTTCCGCGGGCGTGGCCTGAGCCTGTAGTCTCAGGCGTCACGCTATTCCCGCAGGAGTCGCCCTGCATTCCAATCAATTTTTCAAATATCCGTTTTTTAATAATGTCTTTCCTCTTATTTAACGGTTATTCTACTTATGTCCCGGCCCCTTTATGATTGGTGATAGGTTATTGTTCAAGTTGGTCGTCGAAGTAGTTTAATAACCCCTGATAAATGCCAAGTGTTGCTTGTTCACGGTAATAGTCTGTCGTAATGGCCCTTTCTTCAGAGGGATTACTTAAATAGCCGAGTTCAAGTAATATAGCATTTTGACGGTTTTCACGCAGTACTAAATAGTTGCCGAAGCGTGGACCGCGATCCTTCAAGTTAACTTTCGACGCCAATCCTTCATGAACATATTCCGCAAGCTTTTGCTGATAACCGTTCGTGTAATAGGTCGTAAAACCGCTCACCGAACTATCTTCGTTTGCATCATAGTGAATACTGATAAACGCATCGGCTCCTGCCTGATGTGATACTGCAACACGCTTTCGCAAGTCGACAAATATATCGGATTCACGTGTCATGATAACATCTGCACCGGCTGCCTGTAATTTGGAACGGAGCATTTCTGCTGTAATAATATTTATATCCTTTTCGTCTGTTCCGCGAACACCGGTAGTACCACGGTCGTTACCGCCATGACCGGCATCCAGTACAATTGTTAAGCCCTTTAATGTACCTTTTTTACGTTCGGCTGCCTCATTTGTTTGGTTTTTGGATGTAGTTCGTTGTGAATTGTTTTCACTTACAACCCAGTTTGCGACATATGCGGTTTGGCGATCATTTACCGCGATTTTAAACCAGTCGCCTTCACTTTCCACTATCGGATATGTATGGCCAGCATCTGCAATGACAACAACATTTGAAGAAGTCGAAGGGGATTCCCTTAAATTTGTCCCGTTATAAATAATCGTAACAAAGTTTTTCGTATCTTCTTTTTCAGATGAAGGATTTTGTTTCAATTGTTTTGTAAATGTTCCGTAAAAACTGTAAATCCAACCTTTTTTACCTTTTTCATATTCTATTTCGACCCAATTATGATCACGGCTGACAACTTTGAATTGTTGTCCTTCAGTGGCAAGTCCTAATTTTTTTGCAGTAAGATCAGGTTTTTTTCGGATATTGACAGCATTTACGTTAATGGTAAATGTATTGGGGTCAATTTGTTGTATTGGTTCATTTGACTGTTCCTGTTGCCCATTATCAGAAGGGGCAGCCGGCGCTTCTGTCTTTGCTTCTTTTACTGTGACATATTCCGCAAATACCCAACCTGTTATCTCGCCGAATTGAATCTGAATCCAATCCTGATCTTGTTTTAAAAATTTGCTTTCCGTTCCGGAAGAGATTTTTGTCAGTGCAGAAGCGGATAATGATGGGGCTACACGAACATTTAAAGAGTTTACTTGAGAAATGACTGTTTTTTCAGTTGACGAGTCTGATTGCCCGCTTGCTGTTTTTACAAGCCATGACGCTACCCATCCTTCCTGCTGTCCGACTTGAACATGGTGCCAGTCACCTTGTTTTTCAATCGAAATAATCTCAGTTCCCTCTTTTAACGTATCGAGTATCGGATAGGATAGACCCGGACCTTCACGTAAATATAAAATTTCCGCGTTTACATATAACGGTTCCCCGTTGGCATGAGCCGGACGAGCGGAAAAATAATACGGAAAAATCGACGTGAATAATAATAAAAATGATAAACCTAATATTATTTTATTTTTTTTCATAGTTTCCTCCTTTTAAATAATTTTAATTAAATGATCCTTTCACTATATACCCTTATATTATAAAAGTATTTATGACAAAAAATATAGCGTTTTTTTGAAAATGGTTGACAACTTGTCATGACATCATTAAGATTAGTGTTAATTTAACAAAAGTAACATTGCCAATGACCAAACAAGTAGCGGTTGCCAATGCTGAAAAGAGAGGGAGAGACTTAGGCTGTAATCTTTCCTGCAGTATGTAACATGTGAACAACAGTTGAGAGGCGTTTCCTCGAAAAAAATTTTTCTAGTAGGGGAAGACGGAATCGGCCGTTATCCGAATTCGAGAGGATGTAGTCATACATCAATTAGGGTGGAACCGCGGAAGATTATACAAGCTTTCGTCCCTTGCAGTTTTTGCAAGGGACGGGGGCTTTTTTTATTTTCTTCTTAAATAGCACGCGAACAGTTTGGTCAACTAAGAGAGGAGTGCTTTTAATGAATTTTAAAGTACCTAAAGGAACACAGGATATTTTACCGGGTCAATCCGAAAAATGGCAGTATGTAGAACGTGTCATTCGTGATTTATGTGATAAATACCGCTATAACGAAATTCGCACACCAATGTTTGAGTCAACAGAACTATTCCAACGTGGTGTAGGCGATACAACAGATATCGTTCAAAAAGAAATGTATACATTTACGGACAAAGGAAATCGTTCGTTAACATTACGTCCAGAAGGAACAGCTTC
The DNA here is from genome assembly GCF_038007305.1 of Solibacillus sp. FSL W7-1436. Lineage (NCBI taxonomy): Bacteria > Bacillati > Bacillota > Bacilli > Caryophanales > Caryophanaceae > Solibacillus > Solibacillus sp. FSL W7-1436. The sequence goes on along the minus strand of NZ_JBBOWV010000001.1, from coordinate 3,772,303 downwards.
AGCGGTACGTGCATATGTGGAGCATAAAATGTTCGGTCAGGCCGATCAGCCGGTCAAACTTTATTACACAGGTCCAATGTTCCGTTATGAACGTCAGCAGGCAGGCCGCTATCGCCAATTCGTTCAGTTTGGTGTAGAAGCGATCGGTTCGGCCGATCCGGCGATTGATGCGGAAGTAATGGCGCTTGCAATGGATGTGTATACAACACTCGGCTTGACGGATTTAAAGTTAGTCATCAATTCGTTAGGTGACAAAGAGACGCGTGATGCACACCGTAGCGCGTTAATCGAGCATTTCACTCCGGTCGTTGGGGAGCTTTGCGGTGATTGTCAAAGTCGTCTGGAGAAAAATCCTTTACGCATTTTAGATTGTAAAGTAGATGCAAAACACCCGGCAATGGCTACTGCACCGGCATTAACAAATTATTTAACGGATTCTTCTGCGGAATACTTCACGAAAGTAAAACAATATTTAGATGTGCTGGGCATCTCCTATGAAGTGGACCCTAACTTAGTACGAGGTCTTGATTACTACAACCATACAGCGTTTGAAATTATGATTACCGGCGATGGGTTCGGTTCAATTACAACACTTTGCGGTGGCGGTCGCTATAATGGTTTAGTTGAAGATATTGGCGGACCGGAATCACCTGGTATCGGATTTGCCCTGTCAATTGAACGATTATTATTAGCGCTGGAAGCAAAAAATATTGAGCTTGAAACGGGTAATAATCTGGAAATGTATGTTGTAGCAATGGGCGAAGAGGCAAAACTAAAAGCAGTGGAGCTTGTAAGTTCATTCCGTGCAAAGGGCATTTCAGCAGATATGGATTATTTAGACCGGAAAATGAAGGCGCAAATGAAAGCAGCCGACCGTGCAAATGCAAAATTTGTCATTGTACTAGGTGAGTCAGAATTAGAAGAGCAAGCAGTAAACGTCAAAACAATGGAAACAGGCGATCAGACAAAAGTGGAATTCGGTCAGCTTGTCCAATACGTTTTAGAAAATAAATAGTTGGAGGAATAACAATGGCGCAAAGAACACATGCATGCGGTTTAGTAACAGCTGCAGAAGCGGGACAGGAAGTAGTATTAAAAGGTTGGGTACAAAAACGTCGTGATTTAGGCGGATTAATTTTCGTAGATATGCGTGACCGTGAAGGCATCGTACAAGTAGTTTTCGGTGACCAGGCGAAAGACGCTTTGGAACTTGCAAATAAAATTCGTAATGAGTTTGTCATTGAAGTAAAGGGTAAAGTTGTTTTACGTGATGCGACTCAAATCAATAAAAATATGAAAACAGGCGAAATTGAAGTGGCAGCTTCTGAACTGACGATTATTAATGAAGCTAAAAACCCTCCATTCGCAATCGATAACAATGCGGAGGTTTCGGAAGAATTACGTTTGAAGTACCGTTATTTAGATTTACGTCGTCCTGTAATGTATGACACATTTAAAATGCGCTCTGATGTAACACGTACAATCCGTAATTTCTTGCAAAATGAAGGCTTCCTGGAAGTTGAAACACCAATTTTAACGAAATCAACACCAGAAGGAGCACGTGACTATTTAGTACCATCACGTGTACATGACGGCGAATTTTATGCATTGCCGCAATCGCCACAGCTGTTTAAACAGCTTTTAATGGTAGGTGGCTTTGAGAAGTACTTCCAAATCGCTCGATGCTTCCGTGATGAAGACTTACGTGCGGACCGTCAGCCTGAATTTACACAAGTAGACATTGAAACTTCATTCTTATCAATGGATGAAATTATCGAAATGAATGAGCGTCTTCTTACTCAGGTTATGAAAGATGTAAAAGGTATTGATGTTGTTACACCATTCGCACGCATGAGCTATAAAGAAGCAATGGATCGTTTCGGTTCAGATAAACCGGATGTACGTTTCGGACTGGAATTAAAACAGCTTTCAGATATTGTGAAAGAATCTGCTTTCGGTGTATTTGCAAATGCCGTAGCAAATGGCGGCGAAGTGAAGGCAATCAATGTAAAAGGCGCGGCAGCAAACTATTCTCGTAAAGATATTGATGCATTAGGTGAATTTGCAGGCCGTTACGGAGCAAAAGGTCTAGCTTGGTTAAAAGTGACGGAAGAAGGATTGAATGGCCCAATCGCGAAGTTCTTCGAAGGAGAAGCAGCGGACGGAATTGTCCAGGCAACAGAAGCGCAAGCTGGTGACTTATTATTATTCGTTGCAGATAAATCTTCTGTAGTCGCAGACGCACTAGGCGCATTACGTTTAAAATTAGGAAAAGAATTAGGCTTAATCGATGAATCGAAATTCGAATTCCTATGGATTGTTGATTGGCCATTATTCGAATACGATGAGGCGGAAGGTCGTTATTATGCGGCCCACCATCCATTCACTCGTCCATTTGATGAAGATTTGGAGTTAATGAATACAAACCCTAAAGAAGTTCGTGCTCAAGCCTATGATATCGTATTAAACGGTTATGAGCTTGGCGGCGGGTCACTTCGTATTTATGAGCCTGATTTACAGGCAAAAATGTTTGAACTGCTAGGGTTCAGTGAAGAAGAAGCGCGTGCACAATTCGGTTTCTTACTGGAAGCATTTGACTACGGTGTTCCTCCACATGGTGGTTTGGCAATGGGCCTTGACCGATTAGTAATGCTTCTTGCAGGCCGTACAAACTTACGTGATACAATTGCATTCCCGAAAACAGCAACTGCAAGCTGTTTATTGACAGATGCACCATCACCGGTTTCCGATGCACAGCTTGAAGAGTTAAGCTTGCGTATCGCAGCAACAGCAAAAAAATAACATGTTAAGGTACTTTTTCTCTCGGGAAGAAGTACCTTTTTTTGAAAAGTAAAATTGTACCATTTATTTCTAAAAAGTTAGTACAATTTTAATAATTTATAAGAATGGGATGTTTTCGATTGAATAATCAGAATATTGGTGTTAATATAACAGTAATACGAATCCTGAAGTGTTCGTCGCTATATTTGTTACTAAACACTTTTGACCGAACAATAAATCGTTGGGAGCTACTATTACCGTAGAAGCAAACATGCCCCATCTGGAGCGGGAAGTTTAACGCTGCGATTAGTGCACCCCCTTGCTATAGACGCGGGATCAAAACGATGTTGTAGCAAGACGGCATATTTGGGATTCGTCCATTTCTAATTTTACTCTTCTACTTTCATGTAGAAGAGTATTTTTAGTGTGCCCGGCATGCACAACAGCTTGGTGGTGAAAGTCCACTACAGGCTTGGCAGTAGGAACTGTTAGCGAAAGACAAGGGTGTCCATGGTGACGTGGAATCTGAAGGAAGTCGGACGCAAACTCTCGAACTGACGAACAGAAATCAGATAAAAGGCTGACTTGGGACGGATGAGCTTGCTAAACAAAGCGAAGTCCAATACTGCCCAAATCCCATACAGTAAATCTGGCAGTTACATGAGAGGAAGGCGGTTGTGCTTACCCGGGGAGGTCTCTTGAGGGTTATTCAATTAACAATTTGTTTAGTGATAAATAGATGAATCAAGAGAAGTCAGCAGAAGCCATAGTAGTCTTCGACCGAAGATGAAGGGCCGAACAATCTTTTAATCTTGAAAGAAACAAGGAGGTGGAGACATCCCGCCAAAACACAGAAAACATCAAGGTATAGACCGAACAGATGGCTACTTATAGAGGGATAAGCTGGAAGCGAAAGAGTACATAAGAGTGTGTAGGGATGTAAACATGGAAATGAAGAAACAAGAAAGTATCAATTTAATTGACAGAGTAACGTCTCATAGAAACCTATGGAACGCATACAAGAAAGTAAAAGGGAATGGTGGAGCACCTGGAATCGATGGTATCACAGTTGATGGACTGAAAGCGCATTTAATAAAATATGAAGAACCATTGAAAAGGAAATTAAAAGATGGTTCCTATCAGCCACAACCAGTGAAGCGGGTAGCTATCCCAAAAGCGGATGGCTCCAAACGATATCTAGGTATACCATGTGTATTAGACCGAGTTGTGCAACAAGCCATTTTACAAGTAATCCATCCAATTATTGATCCACACTTTTCAGACAAAAGTTTTGGCTTTCGAAAAGGTCGAAACCAACACCAGGCAATTGCCCTCGCTAAGAAATATTACGAGGAAGGTTATCGAACAGTGGTGGACTGTGACTTGAAAAGTTACTTCGATACGATTCATCACCAGCGACTACGAGCTTATTTGGAAGAATTCATAACAGATAAAATAGTACTTAAGCTAATATGGAAATTCTTACGCTCAGGCATATTGGACAAGGATATCCTCATTGAAACGACAGAAGGTACACCTCAAGGTGGTCCACTCTCTCCTATTCTAGCAAATGTGTACTTAAACAAGCTAGATAGAGAATTAGAAAAACGAGGACATCGATTCATTCGCTATGCGGATGATTTCGTGATTTATGTGAAGTCGCCAAGAGCAGGTGAACGGGTCATGACAAGTGTGAAGAAATTTATCGAAGATGAACTGGGTCTCACAATCAATGAGAAGAAAAGTAAAGTATGTGGCGCAACAGCAGCTACATTCTTAGGATTTCATCTACAAAATCTGTGGGGAAAGTTGGATACCGACCAATCAAGTCCGCCAAGGAACGGCTAAAAGATAAGCTAAGAACACTGACGAGTCGTAAACGAACAGGGACATTTAGTGAGATTGTGAAAAGAATCAATCAAACAACGGTTGGTTGGATTAACTACTACGGAGTTTCCAATATGAAAACGTTCATCAAAGAAATTCAAGGATGGTTAAACCATCGCTTACGTCAATTAATATGGAAACGGTGGAAGTTACCTCGAACAAAATACGCGAAATTACGCCAATACGGAATTCGACATGATGAAGCGATGAAAACAGCGCATTCAAGAAAAGGGTACTGGCGAATATCACGAAGTGAGGTCTTACACCAAGCCATTCCAAATAAAAGGCTCGTAAAGTGGGGACTGAAAGACCTGTCCCAACTTTACGAGCGAAGATACTCAAAAGATTGAACCGCCGTATACGGAACCGTACGTACGGTGGTGTGAGAGGTCGGCTAGCCAATTAATGGCTAGCCTCCTACTCGATTTATTTTGCGTTCATAATTGGGAAGTAAGCATTCCTAATGCAAATTCTACATTCTGTCATTATATTGTTGCTTGCATCTCGTAATTGATGTCGATATAATGCCTAGTAGAATGATAAAGATTGAGGGGTAAAATTAGATGTTACATCAATTTTCACGAAACGAATTAGCTATTGGAACAGAAGGATTAGAAAAGCTTAAAGAAACGACAGTCGCAATTTTAGGTGTAGGCGGCGTAGGTTCTTTTGCGGCGGAAGCATGTGCACGCAGCGGGATTGGCCGTATCATATTAGTAGATAAAGATAATGTTGATATTACGAATGTTAATCGTCAACTGGTTGCCTATTTATCAACAGTCGGAAAATCAAAATCTGCTGTTATGAAAGAACGGATTGCAGATATTAACCCGGAGTGTGAAGTAATCGACATGCATATGTTTTATACAGAAGAAACATATGAACAGTTTTTCGCGCAGGGAATCGATTATGTCATTGATGCATCCGATACAGTAATATACAAAATCCACATTATGAAAGAATGTCTGAAACGCGATATTCCCATTATTTCAAGTATGGGTGCCGCGAATAAAATGGATCCTACACGTTTCCAAATTGCCGACATTTCAAAAACGCATACAGATCCACTGGCAAAAGTAATTCGTACAAAACTTCGCAAAGAAGGCATTAAAAAAGGTGTAACAGTTGTATTTTCAGATGAATCCCCGATTGTCGTGCGTCCTGACGTAGCACAATATGTAGGAAAGCCTGAAGCTGAAATCCGCAAAGCACAATTACCGCCTTCATCAAATGCATTCGTACCATCTGTTGCCGGCTTAATTGCAGCAAGCTGGGTAATTAATACAATTTTAAAAGATGTCCAAATTAACCGTGTACAAGGATAAGTAGGGACATCTTTAAACAAAGGGTGTGTAAAGGGTGTTTCAAACCTATTTACACATCTTTTTTTATCGGATTTTTGCTATTTGTCGAAAACTAATTTAGAGTGCTTTTTTCGTATATTATTTTAACATGGAAAGGATTAAACAATAACTTCATCTTTCCATCCGTCATTAATTTACGCAATAAGATACATACTTTATTTAGTTATACAAAAATTTCCTAAAGAAGCATAATAATTATGAATAGTGATTCATTTTTTGGTGTAGGTTGTTATTATTGTGATAAAATAATAAATTTGTTTAAGGAAGGGAACTTAAAAATGGTAATTCACCAAATGGAATACCGGGGATTGAATTTACATGATGTAATCGGGTCGGTGGAAATTGCGATTGATGCCGCTTCAAATAAAATCCACATTTATGATACTGAACATATTGTCGAACCTGAATATGATTTTGTAACGAAAAACTACAAGCTAAGTGAAGGTTTCTGGAAAATGGCGGGTATAATAAAAGAAAAGCAACTATTTTTGAACAGTGATGAAAAGAATTTAGATAGATGGATTGAATCATTTAAATGGATTTTTTACAGTTCAGGCCAGTCAATAAAAATTTATTCACAAAGTGTAATGGATGTGTATAAAATCTGCTCTATTGATAATGAGAAGTTATTATATGAAAAATACTTTTCTCGTTTGACAGATGAATCTTTGAATAGCAAATGACATAATATTCTATTAAGAGATTAATTATGGCAAAAATATGGCAGGATTTTAATGATTTTTTCGTTTTTGCAGAAAAATTCCTTTTTTTTGCTATAGTTAATAGCGTATTGATAATATGCATGGGGATGCAAGGAGGACGATAGAATGACAATTGAAATGAAAAATGATTTATTGAATTTGCCGAGTCTACAGTTGAAAATGGATAGAATCGTTTTTGAAAATATCGATACGAAACCAAATTGGTCGAAAGCTTTCGAGCAGCTTGATGAATTATTGCATAAAGTAGCGAATAATTTTAATGATTATGTCGCGAAAAATAACGGGGAATTACCATCAAGCACTACTTATTGGACACTTTATATGGATATTGCTTCAAAGCTTGTATACTTTACAGGTTTAGCGCATGCTAATTTAATAGCAGAAGATGATGCGGATGCACGCGCACATGTAATCAAGCTATATGAATTAAGTGCGAGCTGTATTCCAAACGCGCATACTGAAAGTAATGAGGAATTGCTTTCGGAAATTCAAAAGAGTATTTATCAGTTAAACGATGAAGAAGTTAAACTGACTGTTGCGGACAATGTAGAACAATGTATTAAAGCATTTAAGCAATTTGCAGAGTCATACGAAAAGTAAACTATAAAAGAGTCATTTTCATTAAGTTGAAAATGACTCTTTTTGTGTACTCTGTTAATGCCGCTTATTTCTTAAAAGATTTCAGCTTTTCATATATGGCGGCCATTCTTTTTTCTTCACCTGCAATGACAGGTTTGTAAAATTCTGTTCCTGCTAGTTCATCCGGTAAGTATTGCTGTTGTACCCAGCCGCCGAATGTTCCGATAGGGGAGTCGTGCGGGTATTTATATCCGACATGACCGAGTGTTGCAGCGCCTGCATAATGAGCGTCTTTCAGATGGTTTGGTATATCACCGGTTTTCCCTTCATGAATTGCTGCAATCGCCGCATCCAAAGCTTTATAGGCTGAATTAGATTTGTCCGATAAACACATTTCAACAACAGCTGCCGCGAGGGGAATGCGGGCTTCCGGCAATCCGAGTTTCACGGCTGCTTCTGTTGCTGCCTGCACATGTGCCCCGACACTAGGATTCGCTAGTCCAATATCTTCATAGGCCATGACGAGCAGTCTTCGGCATACCGCAACCAAGTCTCCATTTTCGAGTAGATGCGCCAAATAATATAACGCGGCATTCGGATCACTGCCGCGGACAGACTTTTGAAGAGCCGACAATAAGTTATAGAAATGGGAGCCGCCTTTATCCCCGAAAACCCCGATTCGTTTTGCTAATGCATCGATCGCATTATCATTAACAATGGTTACCCCGTCTTTTTCATCCGAAGCATAATATACCGATTCCAAAAGAGTTAATGCTTTGCGGGCATCGCCATTTGAAGCATTCGCAATATTTTCGATTTGCTGTTCGGTAATAGCGATTTCCAAATTTCCAAGACCGCGTTCTATATCTGACAATGCCTGATTGAGCAACTGGATGATATCATCGCCTGTTAAGCGTTCAAGCTGTAATATTTCCCCGCAGCGTGAACGGATGGCGGGGTTTACATCGTGGAACGGGTTTTCCGTAGTTGCCCCGATTAAGACGATTGAACCGTTTTCCACATGCGGAAGTAATGTATCCTGCTGGAGTTTGTTGAAACGGTGAATTTCATCCAGAAATAACAGGACTTTACCGCTCATTCTTGCATCCATCACGATTTGTTCAATATCTTTCTTTCCGGCATGTGTTGCGTTTAAAGCAAAGAAAGGAAGTTTTGAGCTGCCGGCAATCGCATTTGCAATTGATGTTTTCCCTACTCCGGGAGGTCCGTATAGCAGCATCGAAGGAACATGGCCTTTTTCAATCATTTTAAACAAAGGTGTTGCAGGTCCAATAATATGCTGCTGACCAACAACTTCGCGAATTGTACGAGGTCTCATTTTATAGGCGAGCGGTTCATTTTGCATAATTTTTCGCTCCTTTTCTTTTTTCGTTGAATAAAATGGTTTTGTTAATAATCATAAAGTATTTCCGAGTGGTTTAAAAGGAGTTGTGTTATAATGAATAATATTAAAGGACTAGAAAATAAGAGGTGTAACGATGAAAATATCGACTAAAGGACGTTACGGTTTAACAATTATGATTGAATTGGCAAAGCATTATGGTGAGGGTCCGATTCCGCTTCGACAAATTGCTGCGGATAAAGATTTATCTGAGGCGTATTTAGAGCAGTTAGTGTCACCACTGCGCAATGCCGGTCTTGTAAAAAGTGTGCGCGGCGCATATGGCGGCTATATGCTGGCACATAAGCCAAACGAAATCTCTGCAGCTGATGTCATCCGTGTATTGGAAGGACCGATTCAGCCGGTTGAAGGAATTGAAAATGAAGAAGCGCCACAGCGTGAATTATGGATGCGTATTCGCGATGCAGTAAAAAATGTGTTGGATACAACGACGATCGACGATTTGGCAAAATATACGAATAATGAAGTATCTGACGGCTATATGTTTTACATTTAGTGTTATTTAAAGGAGTTAGTTAGTTTTGAAAAATACAATTTATCTTGATCATGCCGCAACTTCGCCCGTTGCACCGGAAGTAATCGGTGTAATGGCACATGCAATGGCCGAGGAAAGCGGTAATGCATCAAGTATTCACACAGTTGGACGCAGTGCACGTAAAGCACTGGATGACGCTCGGGCAAGTTTGGCAGCTAAAGTAAATGCGAAACCCTCTGAAATTATTTTTACAAGCGGTGGAACCGAAGCCGATAATATGGCCATTTTTGGAACAGCGTATGCGCGCCAAAAAGAAGGAAAGCATATCATTACAACAGCAATCGAACACCATGCCGTTTTACATGCGTGTGAAAAGCTTGAAAAAGAAGGTTTCACGGTAACGTATTTACCCGTTGACAAGTCAGGGCGAATCCGCGCTGACCAGGTGAAAGAGGCTTTACGTGATGATACGATTTTAGTTACGATTATGTATGGTAACAATGAAGTCGGCACAATCCAGCCTATCGCAGAAATTGGCATGATCTTAAAAGACCATACTGCTACGTTCCATACAGATGCTGTCCAGGCATTCGGACTTGAAAAAATGGATGTAGAAGCACTCCATGTTGATTTGTTGAGTGTTTCAGCCCATAAAATTAACGGACCTAAAGGAATTGGCTTTTTATATGCAAAAACAGGAGTCAAATTAACAAATATCCTATATGGCGGCTCTCAGGAGAAAAAACGCCGGGCAGGAACGGAAAATGTCCCGGCGATTATCGCGTTTGCAAAAGCTGCAGACCTGGCAGGACAATCTGCACAAGAGCGTATCAAACAGTATAACGGCTTCAAAAATATTTTAATTGAACAGTTCCAGCAGGCGGGTATTGACTTTCATCTGAATGGCCATCAAACGAGTGTTTTACCGCACGTATTGAATGTCACTTTCCCTGGAACGGATGTTGAATCATTTTTGATCAATTTGGACATGGCAGGTGTACTCGTATCAAGCGGTTCAGCTTGTACGGCAGGTTCGATTGACCCGTCCCATGTACTTGTCGCAATGTATGGACAGAATGCGCCTGAGCTTCGTAGTTCCATTCGCTTCAGTTTTGGGTTAGGATTAACAGATGAGTTAGTACAAGAAGCAGGGAAGCGTACTGCTGAAATTGTAAAACGACTAACTTCGTAAATTTATAAGAAAGACTTCGCGCCTTTTACGCGATTTGTCTAAGAAAAGGTGAATAGTAAATGGTAGAAACAAGAGATCCCTCTCAAATTCGAGTAGTTATTGGAATGAGTGGAGGCGTAGATTCATCTGTAGCCGCGTATTTATTGAAACAGCAGGGCTATGATGTAATCGGTATTTTCATGAAAAACTGGGATGACACGGATGAATTTGGTGTATGTACAGCGACAGAAGATTATGATGATGTAATCGCAGTATGTAACCAGATCGGCATTCCATATTATGCAGTCAACTTTGAAAAACAATATTGGGACAAAGTATTTACGTACTTCCTGGAAGAATATAAAGCAGGACGTACACCGAACCCCGATGTAATGTGCAATAAAGAAATTAAATTTAAAGCCTTCCTGGAGCACGCACTGGCACTTGGCGCGGATTATTTAGCGACTGGACATTATGCACGTGTAGCGCATGACGAAAACGGTGTGAAAATGCTTCGAGGCATTGATAATAATAAAGACCAAACATATTTCCTGAATCAGTTAACTTCGGAACAACTGGAAAAGGTTATGTTCCCGATCGGACATTTACCGAAGCCTGAAGTTCGTAAAATTGCTGAAGAAGCAGGTTTGGCTACAGCGAAGAAAAAAGATTCAACAGGAATCTGTTTCATCGGTGAACGTAATTTTAAAGAGTTTTTAAGCCAGTACCTTCCTGCACAACCAGGTAATATGGAAACATTTGATGGTGAAGTAAAAGGTACGCACGACGGTTTAATGTACTATACATTAGGTCAACGTCATGGATTAGGGATAGGCGGAGATGGTGAACCTTGGTTTGTTGTCGGTAAAGATTTAACACGCAATGTATTGTATGTTGGTCAAGGTTTCCATCACGATGCATTGTATTCGGATGCATTGACTGCGGTAAAAATGAGCTTTACAGGAGAAGCGAGAACGGGCACATTCAACTGCACGGCCAAATTCCGCTACCGTCAGGAAGACTCGCCGGTAACAGTGACAATGCGTGAAGATGGTACAGCATATATTGAATTTGCCGAGCCGGTTCGAGCAATCACACCAGGACAAGCTGTTGTTCTGTATGATGGCGAAGAGTGCCTGGGCGGCGGTACAATCGATGGCGTATTTAAAAACAGCGAAAAGTTAACATATGTAGGGTAATAGACGATAGACGTTCATTTAAAATGAGCGTCTATACATATTTATAGAGGTGAAAGAATGGATACAAACTATAATGAAATCGGTATTAAAGCATTTCAGGAAAAGCGTTATGAAGAAGCTGCGCAAGCTTTTACACAGGCAATTGAATCACAGCCGAATGATGCAATCGGCTATGTAAACTTTGGAACATTGCTTGCCGCAATGGGGGATATCGAACGTGCAGAACGATTTTTCCAAAAGGCGATCACTGTAGATGAAAAAGCTGCTACAGCGTATTATGGATTGGCGAATTTATATTATGAAGCTGAACGCTATACAGAAGCCGCAAAACTTTATCAAAAATCGATCGATTACGGAATCGAAGGGGCAGATGCCTATTACATGCTGGCAAAATCTTTTGAACGCGAAGAGCAATTCAAATTGGCCCTGCCATTTATGCAACGTGCGGCAGAGCTTGCGCCAAAAGATCTGCAAATTCGTTTATCATACGGCATTTTACTTTGTTCGTTGGAGATGTTCGATTTTGCAAAGCCGGAGCTGGAATTCGTTATTGAAGAAGACTGGAATAATGCGGATGCGCATTATAATTTAGGTGTATTATATGCGGTAGCTACAACAGATACCGAAAAAGCCAAATATCATTTGAAACAAGCTTATACACTGCAGCCTGAATTTGATCAGGCAAAGTATTTATATGATATGATTTGCCAGCGATCGAACTAATTTAATAGATGAAAATGTGAAGTGATGTGCTGAAAAGAGAATTTTCAACCATCACTTTTTTTAATAAAATGATAATTCAAAAACAGTAAGTTTATGATATGATGGATGAAACTGACAATTATTTGAGGTGAGATATGCAGCATGCACGCTAAAATAGATAAAGCAGATTGTATGTTTTTAATTTCAGATGAGACAATGTGAGGAGTCTTACCAACGTTCAGTCATCATTTTTGATATTTGGTATTTATTATCTACTGAAGAAATCGATCGTATTTCCAATCCGGAAAATACGATGATTTATCCAATTCGAAAATTCTTACTGGATAAAATTAAAACCTTTCAAATAAAACGCTATATTCAGCTTGCTTTGTATGAAAACGAAAAGCTGGCGTTCATTTGTGCAATTTATGTTTATTTAAAGCAGGAGCAGTTCCTAAAAGAAAAGTTAGCAGAAAATGAGGAAATGGCAGTGAATTTTCAGGCCTTGAAAAACTTCGGCGGTAAAAGTTTACGACCATATTTTGATGCAAAATATATTGAGGTTGAAAATTACCCGCAACAGCTCGCTTTATTGCAAAGTACAATATTAAAAGAATTGCAGGAAATTGTGATCGAGTTCGAACAGTCTCTTCATAACCTGTATGAACAGGCAATTACTGAGGCCAGTGAGATTTATGAAGCGGTATTTGGATTAATCAATGACTGGGGTGGACGAGTAACATGAAAATTTCAAACCAGATTGAACATCTGCGAAATCTCTTCAACGAATTGCGATATATGGAAGTGATCCAGTTCGGCACGATAACATTGCCGATTACACTCGAAGAAAAAAGGTATGCGGAAGCCCTCCTATGCTATGAATATTTGGCATCGGCATATTTTGAAATAGGAAGCTATCAAAATTTTCATGCGATCATGGATGATTATGAAAAGCTTTGTTTAACATATGGCAAAGATGATAATAAGATGGTTTATTACTACTTGTACAGTCTTGAACATATCTTTACAAAACATCCTGATCAATCGATAGAAGCAGCAAAAAAATCGCTTAAATATGCGCATCTTCTGCAAAACGAAGAGCTTATAATCATTAATTACTGCAATTTGGCGGCACAGTACCGGTATATAAAAGAACCGGAAAATGCACAAATCGCTATAAAATTGGCGGAATATTATAAGCAGAAAATCCCTGCTGTCAGTGCAACGATCGTCAGAGGTTATTTAGGAGCGCTCTATTATTACGCATCAACGAACAGTGACATGGAATTCAACCGGATAAAGCAAGATATTTTGCAGCATCTGGAAGGGAAAGCTCCTTATTATGCCGGGAATATACTGTTTGCGGAAGCGATTTTGAACTATAGGGCCGGCTATGGGGATGAAAGTCTGGGAATGTTTGAACAGGCGTTTTTTCAATTGGAGAAACAGCAGAACTTTGTATTATTGTCCGTAGTTGAAAGGTACCTTCAACGTTTTGGGCTAATCGGGAAGTTTCGTTATAAAAAGGAACTGCAGCAGCTGATCGATAGGCATAAAAGTGAGCCGAACAATGTTCGAAAATTACGTAACATACATGCCGACTTTTTTTTCGAAGAGGAAACTACCGTGCTTTCGGTTAAATTCCCGCATGTCGTAACAAAAGAAAGTACCATCGAGTTTGTGGAACATGCGCTTATGAACAATGAGTCGATTTACTGTATTCACTGGAGCTTTATTACAGATAAAATTGAAGAACTGTTCGGCACCTTATTTACCGAGCAGATGTTATTCACATTATTTGAGTCGATTTATTCGAATATTTTCGAGTACGAGGCAAAGGTTAATGTATTATCGAGAAATGCCGGAGAAGCGATTATAAAAAATGTTTCCGAAAATGATTTTTTCAAGTTGTTAATAAAGCTGGAGGAAAAACTTCGGACAACTGCTGTTCATTCGACATCAGGAGTAGTAGAAATTCCGATTCATTTTGGATTTATCCATTCAGATCAATTGAAGAAAGAAGAAGTATCGTATGAACAATTGGCAGCCTTTGCTGATGCAAGTCTGTACTATGCAAAATCACACGGACAACTTTATATTTACAGTTAATTTAAAATAGTTTGTAAAAATCAGGCTAAAACGATACAATAGCAAGTATAGTAAAAGCGATGATGAAAAAAGAGTAGTAAAGCGGCGTTTTTATAGAGAGCTGACGGTTGGTGGAAGTCAGTAAACGTACTTTATGAATGGATTTTCTAGCTGCGCAGAGGAAATGCTGTGCCGTAGCGCTCACGTTACGAGTTTTGAGTGGACTAAATGAATTTCATTTAGTCAATAAAGGTGGCACCACGGCTCTTTCGTCCTTTAAAAGCGAAAGAGCCTTTTTGTGTTCACAAAAAGAAAAGCTGAGGAGAGATGAGCATGGCAGTAAAGACAGACAAATATGTAATGAAGCAGGTCAATGGCGATACGTATACGCCAATTTCAATTTTTGAATCAATCATCGGCACGAAAAAAGTATTATTCGAATCCAATGCAAAATTTAAGCAAAACGGACGCTATTCCTTCATCGCCTTTAATCCGGTAGGTGAGCTGAAAGGGGATGCGGAAACCGCTTCTTATTCTATCTATAATGAGGAGCTGACAACAGAACAGAAACCGGTATTAACTTTGTTGAAAGAGCTCTTGCCACTTCAAAAGGAAGACGCTCCGTTTGCTTTTTTTGGCGGGGCAATCGGTTATTTTGGCTATGAAACAGCCTATCATTTTGAACAAATCGGGGAAATTGTAGGCGACGTATACAATATGCCGGATGTTCATGTTTATTTTTACGAAACGTTTATCGTCATCGATCATCTGTTACAGCAAGTATCCATTGTGGCGATGGATCTGTTTCAGGCAGGTTATACGATGGAGTTGATGCAGCAAAAAGTGGATGATATCGAACAAATGATAATGTCATCTTTAACTTATGAGCATACACAGGAAATCGATGTCCAGTTCGCGCCGACTATTAAAAAAGAGCGCTTTATTGAAATGGTTGAAACTGCAAAACAGCATATACGCAAAGGTGATATTTTCCAAGTAGTTTTATCCCAAACGTTTGAAGCGGATTTCCGTGAAAATCCTTTGACGCTCTACCGGAAATTACGGACATCAAATGCTTCTCCGTATATGTTCTTTATGGAATTCGGGGACTATACGGTACTTGGCACATCACCGGAAAGTCTTGTAAAAGTTCAAAAAGGGCTTGTAACTACAAATCCGATCGCCGGAACGAAGCCGCGTGGACAAAATATACAAGAAGATGAAGCGATCGCGAATGCATTGCTGCAGGACGAAAAGGAAATTGCCGAGCATAAAATGCTTGTTGATTTGGGACGTAATGATGTTGGCCGTGTTGCGCAGATCGGAACAGTAGCCGTTACAAAGTATATGGAAATCGAAAAGTATAAATATGTAATGCATATTGTTTCCGAGGTGACAGGAAAACTGCGGGACGATGCCCACTTAGTCGATGTAATCGCATCAAGCCTGCCAGCCGGTACGGTATCGGGTGCGCCGAAAATTCGTGCGATGCAGATCATAAATGAGCTGGAACAGAGAAAGCGCGGAATTTATGCCGGTGCGATTGGTTATTTATCGGCATCAGGGGATATGGATTTAGCACTTGCGATCCGTACAATGGTCATTAAAGACGAGAAAGCGTATGTTCAGGCGGGTGCAGGGATTGTTTATGATTCCGTCCCTGAAATGGAATATGAAGAAACGTTAAATAAAGCGAAAGCATTGCTGGAGGTGCGCAAATGATTTTACTTATCGATAATTATGATTCATTTACGTATAATCTGTATCATCAAATCGCCCAGTTTGGGGAAGACGTAAAAATTGTCCGGAATGATGCGATGACGGTTGAGGAAATCCGTACATTGCATCCGAAAGCAATTGTTATTTCTCCGGGACCCGGGGAACCGAAAGATGCAGGAATTGTCATTGAAATGATCCGACAGCTTTATACAGAGATTCCGATATTGGGAATCTGCCTCGGTCACCAGTCGATTGGGGAAGCATTCGGTGCAACGGTGAGCCGTGCCCCAAATATTATGCATGGAAAAACGAGCTTACTTAAATATGAAAAAACAGGTCTGTTTGCAAATTTCGATGGGGAAGTAGAAGTGATGCGCTATCATTCGCTTATTATTGAAAAGCAAACATTGCATGAAGATTTCCAAGTTGTTGCTACAAGCGCAGATGATGGGGAAATTATGGCTATTCAACATAAACAACATCCGGTATATGGGCTGCAGTTTCATCCCGAGTCCATCGGAACAGAACTCGGTACATCCATGATCAGCGAGTTTTTAAAAAAGGTGGAGGTATTGGCATGATACCGAAAGATAAGCATGACATTGCAGCAGTGCAAAAACTGAAAACTGCGGATGCAGAAGCGGTCATTCCTTTACTGCCGAAGCTGCTTGAATGGGTGCAGGATATGAACTGGCCAGTCGCGGAGCCAATGGTTGAGCTGCTGCTTCACTATCCAAATGAGCTGACGCCACTTGTTGACGAAGTGCTGCGCGGGGATGATGATATGTGGGTTTACTGGTGTCTTGTTTCGATAGTACCGAAGCTGCCGTTTTATTCGAAACTCGTATTGGCAGAGGCTGTCGAACAAATTGCCGCAATGGAGAAAACACCATTCAATGAAGATAATATTGAAGCCGCCCAGGAAGCCTTACTAAGTTTTCAGCCATAACAGATTCGCCTAATCATACATTGGTTAGGCGTTTTTTTAATAAATTTCAAAAAAATGCGTCCAAACTGAATTTATTTCCGTCTATAGGGGGAAAGGAGGACGGCCAGTGGAAATTGAGAAATTAATTGATACATACAGTGATTATTTATACCGCATCGCCTTTATATATACGAAGGATCGTTTAACCGCTGAAGAAGTAGTCCAGGACGTATTTATCAACTACTATCATAAATCAGAACAATTTGAACAGAAAGCATCGATTAAAACTTATTTAGTGAAGATGACGATTAACCGCAGCTACGATTATTTGCGTAGCTGGAAAAACAGGAAACTCGTATTTACCCAGTTTTTTCAGCAACAGGAAAAAGACGTGGAACAGATTTATGCAGAGAAAGAATTACAAGGGGAAGTAACCGCCGCTGTACTTACATTACCGGTAAAAGATCGGGAAGTATTATTGCTTTATTATTATGAGGAAATGACAGTGTTTGAAATCGCCGAGCTATTAGAATTGGCGGTATCGACTGTTAAATCGCGTTTGCAGCGTGCAAGAGCGAAATTAAAGCCTAAATTAAGCATGGGGGTGATGGAGGATGATTAAGGAGAAGTGGCAGCAAGAGTTAAGTAAAATGCAATTAACGGAACAGCAGAAGATAAATATAAAGCAAACTGTCGATCGTTCCAAACGCCCGAAACAACAACCGAATTGGTCCTTTGTAATTGCCCCGATTTTTGTTTTTACAGCAGTATTTTTCCTGTATTTGTTCACTAATGACGGGACTATAGCGCCTCCTAACCAGGCATCGAGCCCGGTAGTCGAAAACTATGAACGAGAGCAATTAGCCGAAGTTATAAGAAGAGGCAAGCATGTGGCCATCATTAGTTTATTGCTGATTATCAACGGGATTTTCACTACAATTGTTTTCTTTACAATGAAGAGATGGCAAAACCCGACAATACGTAAACTCCGTAAAGCAGTCTATAAATTGCGCTATTTGCTGATCATTGTCTCACCATTTATCGTCTATGCAATCGGAAGTCTAATTCATTTATTTGAAGTGGATATTAAGTGGTTGAAACTTGTTATTTTCATGCTTTTCATTATTTTGCAAATCGTAATTTTACTTTATTTTGCCCGCAATACAACAGGAGAGGTATGCTGTCCGCATTGTCGCCATTCCTATTCAAAAAAAGCGCAAATATCAATGGTTTGTAAATTGAAAATGGAACTGCGGTGTCCAAAGTGTAATGAAAAACTGTTTTATTCTAAAAAGTATCGACAAATAATCGGTATATTAACGATGCTGACATCACCAACGATTATTTTCTCTTCATATTTTGGTTTACCGACATTTCTAACCATTCTATGTCTGGTTTTTTATGTACTGTCTATATTTATTGGAGTGATGCCATTGTATTTGGAGCTTACAGATGAAGAGGATAATTTATATTAACAAGAGCAGCCGAATTTAATCTTCGGCTGCTCTCTTCTATTATAAAAATATAATTTAAAGTAATTTTGCAATATCTTTTTCTGCTTTTGTCGGTGAATCCTGTGGGGCATAACGTTTAATAACGTTGCCATCACGGTCGACTAAAAATTTTGTGAAATTCCATTTAACCGACTGTCCTAAAAGACCTTTAGCTTCAGAAGATAAATGTTTGAATAAAGGATGAGCTTCTGAACCGTTTACTTTCACCATTTCATGCATCGGGAACGTTACACCATAATCCAGGCGGCAGAACTCTGCAGCTTCTTCGCCGGAAGACAACTCCTGTTTAAATTGATCAGAAGGGAAACCGAGTACGACAAATCCTTCCTCTTTGTATTTATCGTATAATTCTTCCAGCTCTGTAAACTGGTTTGTAAATCCGCACTTGCTTGCCGTATTAACAATCATCATTACTTGGCCTTTGTACCGGTCTAATTCATATTGCTCGCCTTTTTCTGTCTTAACAGGAATATCATAAATATTCATGCTTTCGTTCCTCCTCGAAACTACTAATATAATTGTTTGTACTTTTATCGTACGGAAAAAAAGCCCCTATGTAAAACAATCGGCACCAATTAAAAATGAAAATAAAACTCGAATATTGTCGAAAAAATGTCGGCACCGGAACTTATCCATTCAAATATGACATGTGTCACTGTGCCATTACTTTGTTTGCGCTTACATTCTTGGGAGACATAAAATATTTAACATCAAGGAGTTTTATAATGAATAAAAAGATTGCATGGATTACAGATACTGCAGCATTATTACCGGAAAGTTATATTAAAGAACATTCAATTCATGTGCTAGCGTTGAATATCGTTTTTGAAGAGGGCCCCCTTCGTGAAACAGTGGATATGACGCACGATGAATTTTATGATAAATTAAGAAATTCTAAAATACACCCGAAAACATCTCAGCCGGCATTCGGAGAGCATGTAGCTTTATATGAAAAATTAAAAGAACAGGGCTATGACTGTGCCATAGCGATTCATACTTCAGAGCAACTGTCGGGTACTGTGTTAAGTGCTCCAATGGCAGCAGAACAGGCGGGTTTTAAAAGTTATGTAATTGATGCGAAAATCGGTTCCTATCCAATGCAAGTCATGTTGGCACTCGGAATTGAGCTTGGAAAACAAGGACATAGCCCTGAAGCTATCGTAGAGAAAATAGAAGCAATGCGTGGCAAATCGGAACTTGCTTTTATCCCTGCAAGCCTGGAGCAATTGCATAAAAGCGGGCGTGTTTCAGGGATGGCGATGTTTCTCAGCAACTTGCTCAATATTAAACTGGTGATTGAATACAATAAAGAAGGCGGCGTTGAAGTGGCAAAAAAAGTCCGTGCCGATAATCGTGCCAAAAAAGCTGTTATTGAAAAACTTGAGCGGGCTATTTTAAAGTCACCTGTAAAAGAAGCTGCAATTATTCATTGTAATAATGAAGCAGGAGCTATCGAATGGAAAAAAGAATTATTAAAAGACTTTCCGTCAATTCAATTTACCCCAACACCACTTTCCGCCTGTGTGGGTGTCCATGCAGGAGAAGGTACATTAGGTTTGACATGGGTGCGGGAATAAAAAAATGCAGGGCCTCTTTCTAGGCGCTCTGCATTTTTTCGTATTTAGATTGAAAGTATTGAATAAATCGCGCGAAAATAAATGTAACTGCAAGTGCTGATCCGATGAAAAGAACAACGCCGGTCCAACCATAGTGCATCCAAAAGATACCGCCGAGCGTTCCTCCGATACTTGACCCCATATAATAGGCGAACAAATACAATGAGGAAGCCTGGGCTTTATCGACTTTGGCTAAATGACTGACCCAGCCGCTTGCAATGGAATGAGCGCCGAAAAAGCCGAAAGTAAATATAATGAGTCCGCTTATTTTTAAAGGCAGACTTACAGGAAAGGTGAGAACTGCACCTAAGCTCATAATGATGATTCCGCTGTAGAGAACATTTTGCCGGCCATACTGATCAGACAAGCTTCCAAACCATGTGGAGCTCCACGTCCCTACCAAATAAACAACAAATAGCCAACTCACAAATGTCATGCTTAAATGATAAGGTGAATCAACCAGTTTGAAGCCGATATAATTGTACATTGTCACAAAGCTGCCCATTAATGCAAATCCAATCCCGAACAGTAAAACAAGCCGTCTATCTTTTATATGCTGGAACAGTGTTCTAGTCAGTAATCGGAACTGCAATGGGCGCGGTGTGAAATGTTTGGATTCAGGTAGTGCCCATACGAAGTAACAACTGATAATAATGCTTAAAATCCCAAGAACAATCATTCCGGTTTGCCAGCTGAACAGATCACTCATCGTGCCGATTATAATACGGCCGGATAATCCGCCAATCGCATTTCCGCTTATGTAAAGACCCATTGCGACACCTAAGCTTGAAGGTTCCATTTCTTCTCCTAAATAGGCCATCGCAATGGCTGGAACCCCTGCAAATACAAAACCTTGAATGATCCGCAGTGCAAGAATCGATTCGAAATTAGGAGCAAACGCCAGTGCGAGGGTTAAAACGGATGCCGCAAATATCGAAGCGGTCATCAGTTTTTTTCGGCCCCATGCTTCCGACAATGATCCGAAAAGTAACAGACTAAATGCCAAAACAGATGTAGCAGCAGATAATGATAAACTGGCTACAGCCGGGGAGACATTGTAATCTTTTGAAAACTGGGGCATTAGCGGCTGCGTGATATAAAGGTTGGCAAAGGTGATAAAACCTGCAGCAAATAATGCGATGTTCGTCATTTTAAAGGATTTTGTTCCTCTTTTGATATAGTCCATGTAATCCCTTCAATCTTGAAAACTTTTGAATAATTGCAGTTTGGATGGTGACCTGCAGCTATTCGGTAGGTTGCCCTGTCAGCACTTGGGCGATTTCTTCGATCGTCATATCGGAGCGGAGATCAAATGCACCTTTTTGAATCGAACGCGCAAATTCCGGTTTTGACAAATAAAGTTCAAGCTCTCGGCCATTTGTGACAATACCTAAGTCTTCCGCTTGCTGTCCGATAGTATAAATAGAAACATTTTCATAAATATAGATAGTCTCTTCCACTACACCTGTTTTGATTTCTTCTTTTGTAGAGGGTGTTTTCTTTTCGGCTGTACTGGTTGTTTGCTCGTCCGCTTTTTTAGAATTGGCGGAATCCGGGTTTTGCTCGTTTAATTGTTTTGTCAGTTCATCAATTTGTTTTTCATAGTCGTCTAATTGCTTTTCATAAGCGGCGTTATCTTTCTGACTTGAGTCAGTTGGCAGCTTGTCGAACAATGCCATGCTTGCACCTGCCACAAAAAGACCGATACCAAATGCTCGCAACGATGATTTCATTGTTGACCTCCATTTGCTAAAATCGATTGGATCTGAGCATGTGATAATGTCGAACGCTTACTGATTTCCTCAATCGATAGGCCTTGACTATTGAGCGCGAGTACCTGGCTAACTAATATACCGTTAATCGGTTTCGTGCTTTTTTGCGGAGTTGCCTTAGAAGCCGTTCCATAGCTTTGAGCCGCTTTCACCTGGGCTGCTGCTTGCTGGAAAGATGAAAAGGCGGCTTGCTGTTCTGAATTTTGCTGTTGGACAAGAGAAGGTTTACGCACTTGAAAATTTGGTTCTACAAGCAGTTCTTCTTCCAGGGCCTTTACGCGTCGTTTTAAAGCATTTGTTTCCTGATAAATATTAATTGATAAATCTTCGACATCTCTTTCGACTTTTGCGGATTTATCTTTAAACAATAGGGATATAATAATGACGGCAATTCCAGCTATCATTAATATTGAAGAAAGTCCCATATGAAATCCTCCATTTCTTTTATCTATGTGATTGTTTTGACAGTAAACTTGAAATTGAAGCAGGGAATCGCTTTTTCACTGCAGATTCCCTTTATTTTAACATAGTAAAACTTATTAAGAAATGATACTAGATTTTTTAAAACAGTGTGTTATAATAGGTAAGTCGTATAAATCATGCTCAAATAAATTTATTCTTAATTTAGAGTGGGAGGGTTAATGATGCGCGTAAACATTACTTTAGCTTGCACAGACTGCGGCGAACGTAACTACATTTCAAAAAAGAACAAGCGTAACAATCCAGAGCGTCTTGAACTTAAAAAATATTGCTCTCGCGAGAAGAAGTACACTCTTCACCGTGAAACAAAGTAATAATCGCTCATTTAGCCAAAACCACTCGTTGGTTTTGGCTTTTTACTTGCTTTCCTTTTAAATGTTACTATGATGATTCAATGAATTTGATTTATGATAGGAATGTTTAACCTAAAAAAGCTTGATTGAAAGTGGGGATATGTTTTGGAGAAAAGAGATTACCGTAAAAAAGTGCAGGAAAAGTTGTCCAATATGACCGATCAGGAATATCGTGAACGTTCATTGGAAATCGCTCGGCAATTATTACAGGAACCATCTATTCAAAAAGCAGATATTATCGCAATTACTTTATCAAATCAGCCGGAAGTGGATACAACGTTTATTATTGAAGAATTATGGAAATTAAATAAATATGTTGCAGTTCCGAAATGTAATCCGAAAGATCGCTCGATGCAGTTTTACAAAATTAACAGTTTTGATGAAACCGAACGAGCATACCAAAATATATTAGAACCGATACGAGAAAGAACGGAACTGGTCAAAAAAGAACGAATTGATGTCATGGTCGTGCCGGGAGTTGTTTTTGATCATCACGGATACCGCATCGGATTTGGCGGGGGCTACTATGACCGCTATTTGGTTGGATTTAATGGAAAGCGGATCTCCTTGGCATTTGAGGAGCAGCTGTTAAACGAAATACCGAGAGAATCACATGATCTTCCGGTACATATACTACTTACAGACAAAAATCGCATAATCTGCGAATAATTGGTGGAGGAACGAAAATGAAGTCAATGTTGGATGTGCTCGACATCTTAAAACAATACGGAATTTACATTTATACAAAGGACCGTATTGGTGATTTGTACTTAATGGAAGACGAAATTAAGGAATTATATAAATCAAAATTTATTGATACGAAAGATTTTCAGATGGCCTTATTAATTTTGCGTCAGGAAGAGCAAAGGCTTAAAGCGGGAAAATAACTGGAAATTAGCGTATAATAAGAAGGATCATATAGAGGAATGCTTGTTTTCTTAGGGTTTTAACTTTTTGACGAACATATCCTGAGTAAAACAGCGGGAATAAACCGCTGTTTTCATATTTAACGAAACCTTTTCAAATTTAATACGTACTAAATAATAGTGCTGTTTTATGAATGTAAACTGTTTAAACAATATAATGTTGCGGATTTGTTTGAAAAGCTTTAACATAGGTTTTGTTTGAATAGAGATTTTACACAACTAAAACAATGTATTTAAAAAAATCGAATATGTAAAGAGAGGATGTATAGGATATGAAAGATTTTAAATGGCCTAAACATTCGATATTAGCGATTGCCGTAATAGCAACCTGGATTAAAACTGTAATTGTTTATGAAACTAGCTTTGATATGAAGATAGAAAATGCAATGCAATTGTTAATTTTGATTATCAATCCTTTAAGTTTCTTATTATTCTTCTATGGATTGTCATTATTCCTGAAATCACAAAAAGCGCGAAATCGCTATATTGTCGGCAGTAGTATTTTACTGTCATTAGTAGTATACGGAAATGTTGCCTTTTACCGTTTCTACAATGACTTTGTAACATTGCCTGTATTATTCCAAACGAGCAATTTTGGAGAGTTAGGTACATCAGCAGCAGCAATTATCAGCTGGACAGATATATTCTATTTTGTGGATGTATTACTGATTTTTATTGCTGTGAAGCTTTTACCGAAAGCGGAAGAACAGTTACTGCCTATTCGTAAAGATGCGCGTAAAGCATACTTTGTTATGACGGCTGCTATTTTATTTTTAAACTTAGGCTTAGCAGAAACAGAGCGTCCGCAATTATTGACACGAGCATTTGACCGTGAACTGTTAGTGAAAAATATCGGAACGTATAACTATCATCTTTACGATGTATATGTTCAGTCGAAATCGTCTGCACAGCGAGCGTTGGCAGATGGCAGTGAGCTTGTTGAAGTGAGCAACTACGTCCGCGCAAACCAGGCGGAACCTAATGTTGAAATGTTCGGCAAGTATGAAGGCCGCAATGTAATTGCAGTTTCTTTAGAATCATTGCAGTCATTTGTTATTAATGAGGAAATGAATGGGGAAGTAGTAACACCGTTCCTGAATTCATTGACAAACGATAAAGATACGTATTACTTCAGTGATTTTTACCACCAGACTGGGTTGGGGAAAACTTCGGATTCTGAGTTTATTTTCGAAAACTCGTTATATGGCTTAGGTCGAGGTGCAGTGTTCTTTACACATGGTGAAAATACGTATAACTCCTTTGCAGAGCGCTTAGGGGAAAATGGATATTTCACAAACGTTATGCATGCGAACAATAAATCATTCTGGAACCGTGACATGATTTACAAATCATTTAAATTGGATCAGTTTTATGATATCGAATCATACGAAGTAACGGAAGATACATCTGTAAACTGGGGACTAAAAGATGTTCCATTCTTTGAACAATCTGCAGCATTGATGAAAGAAATGCCACAGCCGTTTTACAGCCGTCTAATTACTTTAACAAACCACTACCCGTTCTATTTGGATCCGGAAGATATGATGATTCCTGAATATGATTCAAATTCAGGTACATTAAACCGTTATTTCCAAACAGTGCGCTACTTGGATGAATCGGTGAAGGAATTCTTCGATGATTTAAAGGAACAGGGTTTATATGAAAATTCGATTATTGTGATGTACGGAGACCACTACGGGATTTCCGAAAATCATAATAAAGCAATGGCGAAATTTTTAAACAAAGAAGAAATCACACCATATGACAGTGCGCTTTTACAGGCTGTCCCATTATATATCCACATACCTGGTTCTAATGATGGACAAGTGATGGATAATGTAGCGGGTCAGTTGGATATTCGTCCGACATTACTGCATCTGCTGGGTATTGAAACTTCAAAAGATATGCAATTAGGAGCAGACCTGTTCTCGGAAGAACATGAGGATTTCGTTATTTTCCGTGATGGTCGCTTTGTAACAGATCAATATGTGTATGCAGGTGAAGTATGTTACGACCGTGAAACGGGAGAAGCAACTGATACGGAAGCATGTCAGCCGTTTATTGACCGTGCAACACAAGAGCTGGAATACTCGGATCAAATTATTAATGGTGACCTGTTGCGTTTCTATGATACAGAAACAGGGAACTTGCTGATCGATACGGACTATAAATAATGAAAGCTGCCCCGGAGAAATTCGGGAGCAGCTTTTTTTCATATAAAAAACGTATTGCTTCACGAGCAATACGTTTTTTGTTGCAATTAGTGGGTTGGTGGATAGCCTTGATTTAATACCGTCATAATGACGAACCAACCAAAAACACCTGCAGCTAATGCATTGAAGGCAGCAGCTAAAAGGTTTTTTTCCTTGATTGATTGGAATATGCCAATTACGCCAAAAATTGCAACTAAACCGAAAATAACCATTAATAAGTTCATAAAAAATTGACACTCCTTTCGACATTCCAAAAAATGTCTCAACAATATTCCTCTTTTATTGTAAAGGTTTCCAAATCGTTTGTCGAGGATTAAAAGTGGCGTTTATTTGAACGATAACTTTCACTATGAGATCGATTGAAAAAATGTATAATGGAAACAGAGGTGATGATCTATGTTAAATGTTAGAAAATATAGTCTTGGACCGATCCAAACGAATTGCTACATTGTAAGCAATAAAGAAAAAGACTGCTTAATTTTTGATCCAGGTGAAGAAGGGGCACGCATTGTAAATGAATTACGCAAAAATGGCTTAAATCCGTTAGCTATTTTATTGACCCATACACATTTTGATCATATCGGTGGAGTGGATGCAGTAAGGACAATCTACAATATTCCACTGTATGTCCATGAAAAAGAAGTGGATTGGCTTGCGGATCCGATGAAAAACGGTTCCGGCAAATACGCGGAATTGCCGAATTATATTGTGAAAAAACCCGAGGAAGAACATATCATCCGAAAAGAAGGGGAAATGACGATCGGTGCCTTTACCTTTACGGTAGCCCATACACCAGGACATTCCCCGGGAAGTGTATCTTTCATTTTTAAAGAGGACGGATTTGCGGTTGTAGGCGACACATTATTCGAACAAAGCATTGGACGGACTGATTTGATTGGAGGTTCGATGAATGTCTTACTGAAATCGATTCACGATAAGCTTTTATCATTACCGGAAGATACGATTATTTATCCGGGGCATGGTGACTATACGACACCTGCTGCAGAGATGGATTCCAACCCGTTTTTAAACGGCTTTTAATCCGCGCATATGTAAATGAAAAAACGACCGCTCTCTTTTAAAGAGCGTGTCGTTTTTTAATGTCCGCCACCCGGAGTGTGTATGAATGTTGTGTAATAGGTGAAACCGGCGAAGAAAACAGTCAAGTATGCGCCAAAAATGTACATGTACATGCGTTCTGAAAGATTTAAGAAGCCTAATAATAAAAATAAACCTGTATTACCTACGAATAATAGCGAAACCTCGTTCATACCGCCAAGGTAGAACATAACGGCGAAAATAGCAGTCCAGAATGCCATAACTTTATACATATTGCTCATCAAATATCCCTCCTTTTCTAAAAAAATAGAATAGTCTCTCATTCATTATAAATCAAGTTTCTGGATAATGTAAACTGTGAGATATGGAAGAGTTGTGACAAAGGCATGTTTTTTCCATTAATTGTGTACGGAAATTTTATATTTACAGAAGTCACAGTCACTTACCATGCTTTCCATTTTCGAAATTTCATGTCGGTCAAACAGTGCATCAACTTGTCCATACAAATAGGATTCATGAAGCTGGCATACTATTTCTCCGTAGTTTGATATTTGCTCTTGGAAGGGGCAGTTGTAAAGTGAAAATATGATGGATTTGGATTGGTTATGCTCAATGACTTCGGGAATATAACCGATTAATGTAGCACTTTTCGTTAACATGGCCAATTTCTCGTCAAAAGAAAGTGGAGATTTTCGTCTAATTGACTTCATCAGTTCAAGCATCGATTGTCTCCCGTCACGGTAACTGATTTCCTGCGCTTTACTCAACGCTGCTTCTCCAAGTTCACGGATAAGTTCAAGTGACCATTTAATTAATGAAGATGTATCGCGTCTAGGTATGCTTAAATTGATTCCTTCCTGTTTTGCTTTATATACTCTGCCAGGTCGTCCGCCTTTTCCGGTTTTTAAATGTTCGGAAGAAATGGCACCGATTTCTGCAAGTTTTGTTAAGTGCAAACGAGCTACATTGGAATGGATTTTAAATTGATCTGCAATATCCTGAACGGATAGAAATTGCTTTTGCTGCAACATGAATTCATAAATAGCAAACCGGGTTTCATCAGCAAAAGTGCTGGAAATTTTAATCGGATGTATCATTTGTAAACCCCCAATACGGTAAAAATTATAAATGCTAACTTTACTATTATTCTACATGAAATATTAGCAAATTTGTTAATATTGAAAGAAAATTCCTATTAAAAAGAAATTTTCCCTATTTTTATATAAATTGCAGGACAAACGATTTATAATGGAGTCACAACAAATGAATTGGTAAAGAGGTGATTTCCATTAAACAGTTATCGATCATTGAACAAAAATGTTTGGAACTTTTATCCAAGGCGGCCGAGCTAAACGTAACAGATATTCATTTACTCCCAAGAGAGAGTTGCTATGATCTGTTAATGAGGAAATACGGCCGTTTTGAAAAGGAGGACGAACTCCCTACAGAGCTCGCTACCCGTATGATTTCCTATTTTAAATTTCTTTCTTCTCTTGATATTAGTGAAAAGCGAAAGCCTCAAAGCGGTTCCTTCCAAAAATATATCGACCAGTCGATGTACGCCTTCCGTATTTCTACATTACCTTCCAGCTTCTTCAAAGAAAGTTTAGCAGTTCGAATATTACGTCAAAACTATACCGTCCCGTTACAGTCATTATGTCACTTCCGGGGAAGTGTTGAACAGTTGCACAGGTTGGCCAGGCTGGAGAGCGGGTTAATTATAATCAGCGGTGCGACCGGAACAGGCAAAACGACGACATTATATTCATTGCTGCAATATTGTTCGCAGCATTTATCCCGACACGTCATTTCTTTGGAGGATCCGGTTGAAAGCAGGCAGGAACAGCTATTGCAAATTCAAGTGAATGAGCGAGCCGGAATGACGTATTCTGCAGGATTAAAGGCAATACTAAGGCACTCTCCGGAAGTGATTATGCTCGGGGAGATTCGTGACAGGGAAACGGCGAAAGTCGCGATAGAAGCAGCGTTTTCCGGACACCTCGTTATTTCGACGATCCATGCAAAGGATACCGTAAACTGTATTTACCGTCTTCATGATTTATCGGTTTCATTTGAGGAAATGCGGCAGATGCTAAGAGGTGTTGTTTCACAGCGTCTCATTGAAACAGAGGACAGCGGCTATAAGGCTATTTTTGAATTTTTAACCGATGATCAATTGCAGCTTGCCTTTGAGTCGATCATCCAAGAACAAACATTTTCATTACCGTATGATCAAACATTGGCAGGTCAAATCGAAAAACTGCAAGGTGACTATTATGAATATACCGCTCCTTAAAAATGCCGCATCCATTACTTTGTTTAAAAAACCTGTCATAAAATCCTCAGAGCTCCCAACGTTACTCCAACGAATCGCCACTCTGTTAAATGAAGGCTATACATTTGCCCACAGTATCGAAATGCTGTTGCCTTATCATGTAAAACAATATGAGCCGGTCCAACAGGAAATTTCAAATATATTGCGCGGGGGTGGCAGTGCAACACAAGTATTTCAGCTGCTTTGTCTGGATAAACAGTATTTGGTGTCAATTGAGTTGGCAGAAGTGACGGGCAAGCTGAGCGAAGCGATTGGTCTTGTCGCAAAGCAGCTCGTTTTTCAACAGCAGGCGAAAACGAAACTATTAAAAGTGATGTCCTATCCGCTCATTTTATTTACATTTTTAATCCTGCTTTTTTTAGCCTTTCGCACGTATTTTCTTCCTAATATGTCTTCTGTTATTACATCCCGCGTCCATAGTGAATCGTCAGTGAGCATTCAGTGGTCGACGTTTTTCCTTCATATGCCGGACTACATTGTTGCAATCGGCATTGCTTTCGGCATTATTCTCTCCATAGTTGTTTACCAGATCCGTAAGAAGCGAATTGAACTGCAGCTTCATCTCCTATTTAAAATCCCGTTCGTCGGACTTTTTTGGCGTCTTTTTCTGACAAGACAGTTTGCACGTCATTTAGGGAATCTGCTATTGGCAGGTTTCTCACTTCAAAAGGCATTCGATCATTTAAAAACCCAACAGCATCAAAAACAGATCGCCTATATTGCCGGTACACTTCAAGAACGGATTCTTCTTGGTGATTCACTGGAGCGGGCAGTGGAAATCGTCGGCCACTTCTATCCGAAGTTTGAGCATTTTATTGCACACGGTGAAGCGAGCGGTTTGCTGGGAAGGGAGCTGATTTTATATTGTGAACTTTTGGATGAAAAACTGCAGAAACTTATTGAACGAATCCTGGCAATTATTCAGCCGCTGCTTTTTGTTGTTATCGCCGTTTGCGTCATTGCTGCCTATTTAAGTATTTTAATCCCGATGTATGATGTCATTGATTTTATATAAGAAGGGGTGGAAAAGATGAAAAATGAAAAAGGATTTACATTAGTTGAAATGCTTGTTGTCTTATTAATTATTTCCATTTTGATTTTAGTTACAATTCCAAACGTATCTAAGCACTTTGAAACGATCGACAAAAAAGGGTGCGAGGCATATATAATGATGCTTCAAGGACAAGTTGAAGCGTATAAGCTGAACCATAATGAATATCCGGCTTCGGTCTCGGATTTAATTGCAGAGGATTATATTGTCGAAGATGATTTAAGATGTCCGGATAATACGGAAATTAAGATAGTGGAAGGCGAAGTCATTGGACCGGGGAATAGCGGAACATAACGATGAATGGGAAAGTTAAATCACTGTTAAAAGATGAAAAGGGTTTTACATTGATGGAAATGCTCATTGTTCTCTTTATTTTTTTAGTCGTCAATTCAGCGATTCTCTATTTTTCACAAAATCCGTTAATGGAGTATACAGAAAAACAGGTGATAAATCAAAATGAGATGTTAATACGCATGACACAATTATTATCCATTGAGAAGGGTACGCCCTATACCGTCGAGATTATTAATTGTCAGCGGATTCAAGTAAGGGAGCGCAATAACTCCGGGATTGTATACGATCAGCGTATAGCGCGGCCAATCGCTATGTATTTATCCACTCCGAATAACCGGCTGGTATTCAATACGAAAGGAAATGTCCAGGCATTTGGACAACTAACTTATCATTTTGAAAATGAAATCCATCAATACTCCGTCAATATCGGCAAAGCCAGAATTTTGGAAAGGGAGGTTTTTCATGAGCCAGGAAGGCCTAACTCTTGTAGAAACACTGTTGGCAGTCGTCATTTTATTCTTCCTTACATCGACAATCATTCCGCTCACATTTAACATGAAACAGCAAATTGCCATACAAAAAGTGCAAGCCCATGCAGCAGAAGCAGCTTTTATAGGCGCGATGAAATATAAAAGGTATGGACAAACAGCAGGAGTTCAGTACATTGACGGTGTTCAGTTTCAATGGAATTACGAAGATAACCAAGTATGTGTTCAGTATGACAACAAGGATAAGAATGAGGAACTGTGTGTATGAAAAGGAGGCAAACATTAAATGAGAGGGGCTTTACATTACTGGAAAGCTTGTTTCAGTTAACTGTGTTCGTACTTTTTAGCGTGATCAGCCTGCTTATCCTTTTATGGGTTCGGGATCTTCAACAGCTTGAAATGATGAAGGACGAGGTGAACTGGGAATTGTTCGTTTATGATCTCCATCAGTACAATATGAATTCCGCATCTGGTAAGGTTCTCGGTTCTAATATGCTGCAACTGGAAATATTAAATGATCCCGAGGAGCGATTGTTTGTCTTTGATAAATCGGAAGAGCATTTGCGCAAAAGGTCGAACAAAGGGGGAAATGAAATTATACTGCCTTTTGTGGAGAACTGGGAGTTGGCAATTACCGAAAATGAAGTGAATATGAAGGTAGTGATGAAAAATGGAACGAAGCGAGAAAGGGACCTCGTATTACCATTACCTCCAAAATGAGAAAGGTGCATTATTTTTACTCGCTGTATTTTTATTGTTCATAGTTTCCGGAGCGGCTGTTTTCTATACAAATGCATATTTTGCGCAAATAAAAGTATATAATTCATTGGAATCTATTTACGTTCGTGCTACGATAAATATACTAAATTTACCTTAAAGTTCGACTTCTTTTTGCAAAGTCGAAAAAATGTCGCATTATGCGATTTTGCTTCAACTATAATAATTCTATTTAAGAAGCAAATTAGAAACGAAACAATAGGTGAAGGCGTAATTGATTAAGTAGTCCGTAATTAGAAGAAGGTGAACAGCATGCGTAAAATTTATTTAGTTGGATTTATGGGGTGCGGAAAAAGTGCGATAGGCAGACGTTTAAGTTTTTTCTTGAAAATGCCATATTACGATATGGATCATGAAATTGTACGGCAACAGGGTATGACTATCCCTGAAATTTTCGAGAAATACGGCGAAGCACATTTCCGGAAAATCGAGACGGAATTTTTAAAGAATTTTCGTGATGAAGCATGCATTATCGCAACAGGCGGTGGGGTAGCCGTGAATGAAGAAAACAGGAAAATTATGCGCCGTACAGGGCTTGTATTTTTTCTTGATGCAAAATTTGAAGATATTTATATGCGTATTCGGAATGATAAAAACCGTCCCATTGTTCAATCGTCATCGGAGCAAGAATTGGAAAACCTGTATCACCAACGCAGAAAGAGTTATCGATTAGCTGGCCATATACAAGTGCTGACAGCCGGGAGAACTTTAAGACAGATTGTCGAGTATATTGGGTTTCAAGTGAAAAGACTTAAAGGCGAATAATAAATCGATAATGTTGTTTAATGTTCGTATTTTGAATAAAATTAAAAAAAGATTGCGTTTGCATTACATTCAATGTTAGGATATTGCTAAGAAGAGCAATAACATGAAGTAAATAAGCTAACGCGGATGATGGTACGGGGAGAGAACGTGATGTCACGTCGCCGAAGGAGCAAATAGCGATGCTATGAATCTCTCAGGCAAAAAGACTCGTACTGGACGCAACTCTGGAGAGTGCTGTAATAGCTATTGTTGCGAACAGCCACCAAAGGGGAAAGCCTGAATTGTGATAGTGGATCAAATTCAGGTGTAACTTTCAGGTGCAAGGACAGAGAATCTCGGTAAAGGGGATTCGTCTGTCTTTTTTTTGTGGAGAAATCGGCTTTTAATATTCTGATGATTCTAACTAAAAAGATAGATTTACACTTTGACAGGTGTAATGTTGTTTCCCCTTTGCAAGATGAAATGAACATACATAACTAAAGGAGGAAATGAACATGACAAATGATTTAAAACTAAAGCGCACACCACTTTTTGATGAATATGCAAAGTATGGCGGGAAAACAGTTGATTTTGGCGGCTGGGAGTTACCTGTACAATTTTCTTCAATCAAAGATGAACATGATGCGGTACGTAACCGTGCAGGACTTTTTGATGTATCCCATATGGGTGAGATTATCGTAGAAGGTCCGGATGCGCTTGTTTATTTACAAAAGGTCCTATCCAACGATATTTCCAAAATTGCAGTCGGCGGCGCACAATACAGTGCATTATGTTATGAAGATGGCGGTGTTGTTGACGATTTACTTACATACCGTTTGGAAGATAACCGTTATCTGCTATGTGTAAATGCAGCGAACATTGAAAAGGACTTTGAATGGTTACAGGAGCATGTCGAAGGGGAAGTCAAAGTGACAAATGTGTCAGATGACTATGCTCAAATCGCCTTGCAAGGACCGTTATCACAGGAAGTTCTGCAAACATTAACTGAAACAGACTTATCGGCAATCAAATATTTTAAATTCCAGGACAATGTGGATGTAGGCGGTCATTCAGTTCTTGTTTCTCGCTCTGGGTATACAGGGGAGGACGGATTTGAAATTTACGGTGCACCAGCAGCGATTGTTGATCTTTGGAACAAAATTTTAGAAACAGGAAAAGACAAAGGTGTAGTAGCTGCCGGTTTAGGAGCACGTGACACACTTCGCTTTGAAGCTTGCTTACCATTATATGGCCAAGAGATTTCAAAAGATATTTCACCACTGGAAGCGGGCATTGGCTTCGCAGTGAAATTGGCGAAAGATCCGCAATTTATCGGTCAGCAAGCTTTAATCGATCAAAAAGAAAATGGTCTGACACGTAAATCGGTAGGCATTGAAATGATTGATAAAGGTATTCCTCGCCATGGCTATAAAGTGTTTAAAGATGGCGAAGAGATCGGCTTTGTAACAACAGGAACACAGTCACCGATGACAAAACGCAATATCGGTTTAGCTTTAATTGACGCAAAATTCACTGAAATTGGAACTGAACTCGAAATCGAAGTACGAAAAAATAGAGCAAAAGCTGTTGTAGTAGAAACGCCATTTTACAAGCGTGCAAAATAAGGTGACGCTTCAGTCGGAGGGGGTCTTCATCCCCCGGACTGACAGTTAAACCTGTCTGCTGCCTTTAGAAGAAGATAAATTCCTACCCGTAATTGCGGGATAAAACTTTTGAAAAGAGGGTTAACAATGAAACATCGTTATTTACCAATGACGGAACAAGATAAACAAGAAATGTTAGACCGTATCGGGGTTGCGACAATTGATGAGCTTTTCGAGGATATTCCTGAGAAAGTTCGCTTCCAAGGAAGCTACAATATTAAACCTGCGAAGTCAGAAGCCGCTTTAATGAAGGAACTGGCACAACTTGCATCAAAAAATAAAGATACAGCAAGCAATGTATCGTTTTTAGGTGCTGGTGTCTACAATCACTATAAACCGGTAATTGTCGATCACGTGATTTCACGTTCGGAGTTCTATACAGCATACACACCATACCAGCCGGAAATTTCTCAAGGCGAACTTCAAGCAATTTTTGAGTTCCAGACGATGATCACGGAACTGACAGGCATGGATATTGCAAACTCTTCTATGTATGATGGCGGTACGGCTTTGGCAGAAGCAGGTATGCTTGCTGCAGGTCATACACGTCGCGGCAAGTTACTTGTTTCAGGAGCGGTACATCCGGAATATCAAGATGTTGTGAAAATGTATGCGACAGGACAATCAATTGAAGTCGTTACAATCCCTGCAAAAGACGGTGTGACAGACATCGAAGCGTTAAAAGGCCTGATCGATGACCAGACAGCCGGTGTTATCGTTCAATATCCGAACTTCTTCGGTCAAGTTGAAAACCTGCAGCCGCTTGCTGACATTGCACATGAGGCAAAAGGATTGTTTATCGTATCTGCAAACCCGTTAGCACTTGGTGTATTGACACCTCCAGGAAAATTAGGCGCGGATATTACAGTCGGGGATGCACAGGTGTTCGGAATTGCCGAAGCCTTCGGTGGTCCACACTGTGGCTATTTCGCGGTAACGAACAAGTTAATGCGTAAAGTACCGGGCCGTCTTGTTGGGGAAACAGTTGACCAGGATGGACGTCGTGGATATGTGTTAACATTACAAGCTCGTGAGCAGCACATCCGTCGTGACAAAGCGACATCTAATATTTGTTCAAACCAGGCATTACTGGCACTTGCTTCATCAGTAGCAATGACAGCCCTTGGAAAACAAGGTATGCAGGAAATGGCGAAACAAAATATCGTGAAGACACGCTTTGCTAAAAATGCATTTGAAGCAGCTGGTTTCGAAGTGGTTTATCAAGGTGCACACTTTAACGAAATCGTAGTAAATACAAAACATAATGTGACAGAGCTAAACAAAGCATTAATCGAAAAAGGCATTATCGGCGGCTTTGACTTAGGTCGTGTTTATCCGGAATTAGAAAATCATGCACTTATTGCTGTTACGGAAATCCGTACAAAAGAAGAAATCGAGCAATTAGTTGCAGAAATGGGGGCTTACAATGCATAACGAAAACCAATCACTCATTTTCGAAATTACAAAACCAGGTCGCGTCGGCTACAACTTAGAGCCATTGGATGTTCCTGATTTTGATCTAGAAGAACTTCTGCCAAAAGAGCTAGTTCGTCAGGAAGCAGCTGAACTGCCGGAAGTTGCAGAATTAGATATCATGCGTCACTATACAGCACTTTCACGCCGTAACCACGGGGTTGATTCAGGCTTCTACCCACTGGGTTCATGTACGATGAAATACAATCCGAAAATCAATGAAACGGTTGCACGCTATGCTGGTTTTGCCAATGTTCACCCATTACAGGATGAATCGACAGTACAAGGTGCAATGGAATTATTATATGACCTGCAGACGTCCCTTCAGGAAATTACCGGTATGGATGAAGTGACATTACAGCCGGCAGCAGGCGCACATGGTGAATGGACAGCATTAATGATGATCCGCGCATTCCATGAGGCAAATGGGGAAGGCCACCGTAACAAAGTAATCGTACCGGACTCGGCTCACGGTACAAACCCGGCTTCTGCAACAGTTGCAGGTTTTGAAACAATCACAATCAAATCAGGTGAAGACGGCTTAGTTGATCTTGAAGATTTACGCCGTGTTGTCGGTCCTGATACAGCAGCGCTTATGCTGACAAACCCGAACACGTTAGGCTTATTCGAAGAAAACATTTTAGAAATGGCTGAAATCGTACACGGTGTCGGCGGTAAAGTTTACTATGACGGCGCGAACTTAAACGCTGTTATGAGTAAAGCACGTCCTGGTGACATGGGCTTTGACTGTGTTCACCTAAACTTACACAAAACATTTACAGGTCCACATGGTGGCGGTGGTCCGGGTTCAGGTCCAGTAGGGGTAAAAGCGGATTTAATCCCATTCCTGCCTAAACCAGTATTAGTGAAAAAAGAAGATGGTACATTCCACTTCGATTACAACCGTCCGCAATCAATCGGCCGTGTGAAACCTTACTACGGAAACTTCGGCATTAATGTCCGTGCATATACGTATATCCGTTCAATGGGTCCGGATGGCTTAAAGGCTGTAACAGAATATGCTGTATTGAACGCAAACTACATGATGCGCCGTTTGGAAGAGCACTTTGATTTACCGTATGACCGTCATTGTAAGCATGAATTTGTGCTATCAGGCCGTCGTCAGAAAAAATTAGGTGTTCGTACATTGGATATCGCAAAACGTCTTCTTGACTTTGGCTACCATCCACCGACAGTATACTTCCCGTTGAACGTGGAAGAAGGTATTATGATCGAGCCAACAGAAACAGAATCAAAAGAAACATTGGATGCATTCTGTGATGCGATGATTCAAATTGCTCAAGAAACAATCGATAACCCATCGATCGTGCAGGAAGCACCACATACAACGGTAATCAGCCGTTTAGATGAAACACGTGCTGCACGTACACCTGTATTACGCTATACAAAAAAAGAAGAAGTAACTATTTCTTAATTTGTGACAAAAAGGTCAGAGCTGTTTTCTGACCTTTTTTCATTGAATAAGGTTAGACTTCTTACTTGTCACTATATAATAGTAGAAACTACTGGTAATCGGCAATTTTATATCTCAGTGGCGGTGCATGAAAAATTAAAAAGCCCTCTACATTGTAGAGAGCTTTAGAATTAGTTTTTTGATTTAACTTTACCTGTCCAAGTTTTGAAACCGCCTTGTAATTGGAACAGTTGGCTATAGCCCTTTTTCTTTAATGTCAGTGCAGCTCGGGCACTACGACCAGAGTTTTGGCAGTAAAGGTATACAGGCAGGTCCGGACGGATTTCTTTATGACGTGTATTAAGTTGCGTCATCGGAATGTTTCTTGCACCTAAAATGTGTCCCGCTTCAAATTCTTTAGGTTCGCGTAAATCGATTAATTGTGCTTTACGATAACCTTCAATAAATTGCTCCTGTGTTAAATTTGTTACGGATTTTTTTAAGCGCATTGAGTTGATTACTACGTAAGCAACGATTACTACTAAAATAACTAGAATCGTATATAAAATTGTCACTGCGATATTACCCCTTTCTTTCTGTACTATCTATTATAAGAGATGAACTAGAGTTAGTCGAGCGAGTTTGTTAAAATGAATTGGTGGAGGCGAGAAATTGTGAAAAAACAATGGTATTTTATAAATTCGGGTCCGTGCAGCCCGGCCTATAACATGGCACTGGATGAAGCATTGCTTGATTGGCATAGTCAAGGGGAAATTCCGCCGGTTATCCGTTTTTACGAGTGGAATCCTGCAACATTATCAATCGGATATTTCCAGCAAGTACATAAGGATATTAATTTAGAAGCGGTAAAAAAACAAAACTTAGGTTTCATCCGTCGACCTACAGGCGGACGTGCCGTTTTACATGACCAGGAGCTCACTTATTCAGTGATTGTGACAGAAAGCTACCCGAATATGCCGGAAACCGTTACAGAGGCATACCGTGTCATCAGCGAAGGGATTTTACAAGGGTTCCGTCTTTTAGGACTGGATGCTTATTTCAGTGTGCCGGAGACGAAAGAACAGCTGGATGATCTGAAGAAACCGAAAAGTGCGGTATGTTTTGATGCGCCGAGCTGGTATGAGCTAGTTGTGGAAGGTAAAAAAGTTGCCGGGAGTGCCCAGACACGTCAAAAAGGTGTGATTTTGCAGCATGGCGCTATTTTACTGGACCTGAACGAAGAACTGCTGCTATCGGTATTTAATTTCGCTACGGAAGAGGCAAAAGAAAGAATGCGTAAAAAGTTACCAGAAAAAGCGGTTGCGATGAATCAGTTTGTCGATACACCATTTACTATCGATCAATGTGTGAATGCATTCTCTAAAGGATTTGAAGTAGCTTTGGACATAGAACTAATTCCTTATGAATTAACAGAGCAGCAAACCCAATATGTAGAACAATTGATGCAAAATAAATATTTAACAGATGACTGGAATTTCAGAAAATAGATTACGAACGTGTGTTTTTATTTTTTGTAAAAAAATTTTTATACCCGAAACGTTGATATAGATGGATTTAACAAAAAGAAAAAAAAATCAACCCCTTGTTTGAAAAAAAGATTTATTGTAATCTTTTTAAATGAAATCATTTAACCCTACATATAGAATAAAAATATCCAATAAAACACAATATATTGTATATAAAAGTGTTTATTGGAGAAAAATGTAGGGAATGGAATTTACAAAATCGTTCAAAGGGGGGCTTACGCGGTGGCAAGTGTTTTAGAACAATCCATCCAAGTCAATCAATTAAATCAAGATATTGAGCAATTTCCTCAAGTGCACCCGATCACACCGGATATGCATATTACGCATAAAGGTGTATCTCGTCTTGTAATGATTGACCGTTATTCTTTTAAAGATACGGAAAAGAAAACATTAAAAACAGGGGATTTTGTCGTTTTGACAGTAAAACAAGATCCGAAATTCCCGGCGCGTGGACTTGGCATTATTCATTCGATTAATCAGGAAAAGAAAACCGCCCTTATTAAAATTGATGAAGATTACCGTCACGTATTAGAAGGCGAAGAACAAGAGACTGGCATTATCGAACGGTCATTGGATATTATTGAAAAGCCGCTCGAAATTTTTTATGAGCAGATTGCGAAACGGAATGCGACAGGCTTGGCTTCAGTTGAAAAAACAGAAGAAAAGCGTCAGGAATGGTTCGGGAAGTTTTACGAAGAGCTTGTGTCGATGAACTTTATCCCCGCAGGACGTGTAATTTACGGGGCAGGTTCGGAAACAGAAGTAACATTCTTCAACTGTTATGTAATGCCGTTTGTAGCCGATTCCCGCGAAGGCATCAGCGATCACCGCAAGCAAGTGATGGAAATTATGAGCCGTGGTGGCGGTGTCGGTACGAACGGTTCGACCCTTCGCCCACGCAATACATTGGCGCGCGGTGTAAACGGTAAATCAAGCGGATCGGTAAGCTGGCTTGATGATATTGCCAAGCTGACACATCTTGTTGAGCAAGGTGGGTCACGTCGTTAACTACTCGGCGACGTAATCTCGCGAATTGCTGGAACACCCTTAGAGCTTTCTTCACTACAACATGACTGGAAACGGTGAGTGTGAATGTTCAAAAAGAAGAAAGATTGGGCAATCAGCAGCCAAGCATCTTTGGAAACAAAGGTGAAGGTTCAACGACTATTGAAATTTCCTAAAGTTTTTATTAATGATCTTTTGCAAGTTAGGAGGATTTAATATTGAAAACAATGGAGAAAGTAAATTGTATCAAACGGCAACGTAGATACAAGGCGCGAGACAAAGAAGAATTAATATTTTCGATTATTCAACTTCATAACCAAGGATATAGTCAAGTCAATATTGCTAAAAAAAGAATGTATATGCAATTTCTGACAAACA
This sequence comes from Solibacillus sp. FSL W7-1436, assembly GCF_038007305.1. Lineage (NCBI taxonomy): Bacteria > Bacillati > Bacillota > Bacilli > Caryophanales > Caryophanaceae > Solibacillus > Solibacillus sp. FSL W7-1436. The sequence goes on along the minus strand of NZ_JBBOWV010000001.1, from coordinate 3,732,162 downwards.
AGGTTGTGCAGATTTAATGATTTCTAGAAAATCTGATGTTAAAGCAATTTATGAAAAGTTATATTCCTATGGTGATATTAAATTAAATCGAAAATATGAAATACTATCTTCTTTGATGATATAGTCTGATCTCATGTGAAAGCATGAGAGTACGGCAGAAATGACCGTACCTCTTATTAAAAGAGTAACAAAAAATGGGAGCACAAATGATTATGCTGGCAGATTGGCATCCGGATATTGTGGAATTTATCATTTCAAAAATGCAAAATCCGCGTATTCTGCGTTATCTGATCGAGAATACAGAAGATGAATCAATTATTCGCCTGGCAAAAGAAAAATTAAAATTCAAGCCTTTAACACAGCAGGAAGATGCGATGTATCAAGGCATTGTGAACTATAAAAATATTGAAGGTTTTGGCGGCTTTAACGAAGCGATTATCCGTGACGCTGAAACAAAGCTACGAGATGGCGGTACGTATTCAGTCCATAATCCGGATTTCCTGACAGGCGCCAACATTTCCGTTACATTAACGAAAGAGTTTATGGATGCTGTAGAAAATGACCAGGACTTCGAATTACGCTTCCCGGACGTAGAAAACTACACTCCGGCTCAAATGCTGGATTACAATGAAAAATGGCATGAAGTTGGCGACGTTCGCGAATGGGAGAAACTTGGTTATCCGGTTCGTACGTATCGCACAATCAAAGCAAAAGAACTGTGGAATCTAATCAATGTCTGCGCAACATATGCAGCAGAACCTGGTATTTTCTTCATTGATAACGCAAATGACATGACAAACGCAAAAGCGTACGGTCAGAAAGTTGTTGCGACGAATCCGTGTGGTGAAGTTCGCCTCACGTTAAACATCGCGGGATGAAGCGGGAAGGCTGAAATGCTAATCCGAACCGAAGACGAATTGTAAAATTTTTGTCAGGGGCAACGCATAGATAGTGAACCTCATCATTTGAGAATATAATCTATCCACGAGACCGCGACACTGCAACTTGCAGTGAAAATGTATGCTGAACTTGCACGAATAACAAGTGTAAGAACCTTAGGATAAAAAGCCTGAGGGTTAACAAAAATTTGGAACAACCATTAGCACCATATTCCGTTTGTAACTTGGCTGCTGTTAACTTGGCGAAGTTTGCAAACAAAGAAACGAAAACAGTTAATTTTGACGCGTTACGCAAAACGGTAAAAGTTGGCGTACGTATGCAGGATAATGTTATCGATGCAACACCATACTTCCTGGAAGATAACAAAAAGCAGGCACTAGGTGAGCGCCGAGTTGGTCTTGGTGTAATGGGTCTTGCCGACTTGTTGATCTACTGTGAAAAAGAATACGGCTCTGAAGAAGGCAATGCACTTGTTGATGAAATCTTCAAAACAATTGCAGTTGCAGCGTATGAAGAGTCAGTTGAACTGGCAACAGAACGTGGCAGCTTCCCATTCCTTGAAGGACAAACAGAAGCTGAAACAGCACGTTTACGTGAAGCATTCATTAACACAGGCTTCATGAAAAAAATGCCGCAGCATATTCGCGAAAATATTGTGGCAAACGGTATTCGTAACTCGCATTTATTGACGGTTGCACCTACGGGATCTACTGGTACAATGGTCGGGGTTGCAACAGGGCTTGAACCATACTTCAGCTTCACATACTACCGTTCAGGTCGTCTAGGGAAGTTTATTGAAGTGAAAGCTGAAATTGTAAAAGAGTATTTAGATGCGAACCCGGGTGTGGATGAAAATAATTTACCGGACTGGTTCAAATCATCAATGGAGCTTTCTGCTGAAGCACATGCAGATGTTCAGTGCATCATTCAAAACTGGATTGATTCATCGATTTCAAAAACAGTAAACGCACCAAAAGGCTATGGCGTAGAGCAAGTACAAAAAGTGTACGAGCGTCTATACCGAGGCGGTGCTAAAGGTGGTACAGTGTATGTCGATGGATCTCGTGATACACAAGTACTGACTTTAAAAGCTGAAGAAGCAAATTCAGATGAACAATTAGAGTTTGAAGAATTAAAACAATCGGAAGACCAGGTGAAACGTCAAGTGGTGTTGGTGGATACAATCAAGCCATTAACAGATACAGACGTGACAATCGGTTCGGAAGTTGGCAATACATGCCCGGTTTGCCGTCAAGGTACGGTAGAGGAAATGGGCGGCTGCAACACATGTACAAACTGTGGTGCACAGCTGAAATGCGGTTTATAAAAAATAATATAGTTTGATAAAAAATAACCTCTTCGGTAAGATGACCGTAAGAGGTTATTTTTTTCGATTATTAAGCAGGGATTGCTACAGGCAATACCCGAATAAAGTTGTCCATAAATTATATTCTTATTCGTTCGACTAATGGGCGCTATCCGATTTATAGGAGTAGCGCTTATTTTCTTTTTACGGTTATTATATTCTAAATGAAGGGAGAGGCAACTTATGGAGGAACAAGTAAGGATTCTAGTAGTAGAGGATGACGATGCGATAAACCAGTTACTTTGTGATATTGTCAGAAAAAATGGTTACATCGCACAGCCGGCCTTTTCCGGGACGGAAGCGCTACTCTATCTGGAAAATAAGGACTGGGATATGGTATTGCTTGATCTGATGCTTCCGGGGATGTCTGGAGATGAAATACTTTCAAAAATAGCTGATCAAAGTAATATTCCGGTAATCATCATTTCTGCAAAATTGGATCAGCAAACAAAAGTAGGCATGCTGAGAACAGGAGCAGACGACTATATTACAAAGCCTTTCGACAACGAAGAAGTTTCTGCCCGAATAGAATCTCATCTAAGAAGATACCAGCGTATTAATAAGTTCTCAAACAAGACGAAACTGCATTATAAAAATATTGAAATTGATTCGGAAGCAAGAACGGTATATGTACAAGGGGAGGAACTAAGTTTTACAGCCCGTGAATATGAGATATTGGTTCTTTTATTATCATCTCCGAAAAAAGTCTTCACAAAGAAAAATTTATTTGAAAGTGTTTGGAAAGAGGTATTCTATGGGGATGACAATACAATCAATGTCCATATAAGCAATATACGAAACAAGTTGGCATCCATCAACCCAGATGAGCAATATATCGAGACGGTCTGGGGAATTGGCTATCGGCTCAAAACTTAAGACTTTCTTTAGATTTTTCTTAAGAGACTGTTAATGTTTCCTTTCTATACTGAGTGTATCAAGTTGAGGAGGGAAGTTTTATGAGCGATTACGTACTAAAAACAAGTAATTTAACAAAACAATTCAAAAATCAGATTGCGATAAATAAAGTGAACCTATCCATTAAAAAAGGCTCCATTTATGGTTTTATCGGAGCAAATGGAGCGGGGAAATCTACACTTATACGAATGGTTACGGGTCTGGCCAGTCCAACTAGCGGGTCCATTGAATTGTTGGGGCACAGCAACAGTCAGGAACTGGTTAAGGCGAGGAAAAGAATCGGCACAATTATAGAAGGACCGGCATTATATCCGCATATGACCGCTGCTGAAAATTTAGAAGCACACCGGCTATTGAAAGGCATTCCGGGGAAAGATTGTGTAGAAAGAACGCTTGCGATAGTGGGCCTTCAGCAGACCGGGAAAAAGAAAGCGAAGAACTTTTCATTAGGTATGAAACAACGGCTTGGAATCGGCATTGCGTTACTTGGAGATCCTGAATTTTTAATTCTTGATGAACCGATCAATGGCCTGGATCCGATGGGCGTTGTTGAAATACGTGAGTTATTGAAAAAATTAAATCAGGAATATGGGATGACGATTTTAATTTCCAGCCATATATTGAGTGAATTACATTTACTTGCGACCCATTATGGAATCATTCATCAAGGTGATTTACTGGAACAAATAACGGTCGATGAGCTAAATGAAAAATGTCAGCAATATTTGCATATTAAAGTGAATAATCCTGAAATGGCTGCCACTGTTATTGAAACGATGCTTTCGACAAATAACTTTGAAGTCATGCCGGATGGCTGTATTAAACTCTACCACTATGTAGATACCCCCGGAAAGGTTTCCACGGCTCTTGTTAATGAGGGATTGGTCATTGAACAATTCATGCCAATAGGACAAGATCTGGAATCTTATTTTATGAACCGTATTGGGGGTATGCAAAATGGATAATTTAATGAAAGCTGAATGGTTTAAATTGAAGAAAGACCGTTCGCTATGGACTTTGATCATCATTCTGACTGCTGTTAGTCTTTTTTATCCGTTGTTAATTGTATTTGATGACGGAGCCGATTCAATTAAAGTGATGGATTTTTATCAAAATACAATCCTGCAGGGAAACAATTATGTTATAAGACTTGTTCCATGTATATTAGCCGGCTTCTTTATATCCAGCGAATATTCAATCGGTACGATGAAAACGATTGCTGCTTCAGGAAATAGCAGGTTCCACCTTTATTTTGCAAAGTTGATCATCTACTCCATTGGTACGGTTTTAATCTCATTGATATTTCCTGTTATTTTTACGGGAGCTGCCTCGGTTGCCTTGAATTTCAATGGGATGCCGGAGTTCGGGTACTTTATAGGAACAATCGGATTGACGATTCTTTATGCAATCGCATTTGCATCAATGATGGCTTTGTTTGCCACAATCTTTACGGATAGCGGTAAGGCAATCGGCTTCATGCTGATCTTCTTCATTATTTTTGATAGTGCTTTATATTTATTGAGCAGTGTATCCCCAATATTTGAAGTCATTTTCAACTATTCTGTATTTAAGTTATTCTTGGATATTGTCAATTACGATACTATTCACAGTGCTGAAATGGTGAAACTGATTGCAGTTCCTGTTATTACTTTTACAGCTTTCGGAATTTTAGGGAGCATCTTATTTTATAAAAAAGAAATAAAATAAATGAAGGGCGGGTGAGGAAAATGATTTATGTGGCGATAATTTCTGTATTAATCACAGTAATGATCCTCATCCGTTTTCTATTTCTGAAAAAAGAAATACGTCGTGTTACTGAACAATTACAGGAGAGAAGCACTCTCGGTATAGATAGGAAAATCAGTCTTGCTTTTTTCGATAACGATTTAGAGAAACTGGCCGAGGAAATTAATGTTCAGATTGACGAGACAAAGAAAGCCGATGCACAAAAAAGACGTACAGAAAATGAATTAAAGCAGGCAATTTCAAATATCTCACATGATATTCGTACACCGATGACTTCAATATTGGGGTATATTCAATTTTTGGAGGATGATAATACCCCATCTGAAAAAAGAAGAGAGTATATTTTGATTGTGAAAAATGGAGCGTTGCGACTAAAAGTGTTACTGGAAGAGTTTTTTGAGCTGACCGTAATTGAGTCGGCAGATTATCCGTTAAAGGTGGAATCCGTTCAATTAAATGATTTGGTTTTGGAAGTCTTGGTTGGATTTTATGAAGAATTCAATCGAAGGAATATCGAGCCGACCATTCATATTCCTGAGCAGGAAATTATTGTAAAGGCCGATTCTTCTGCAGTAAAGAGGGTAATAGAAAATTTAATTACAAACGCTTTAAAACATTCCACTGGCAATGTAACAATTACGCTTAGAAGTACCTTGTCATCTGTCGAGCTTATAATCAGCAATCCCGCTTCTCAATTAAAAACAGAAGATCTTTTTTTCCTGTTTGACCGTTTTTATAAAGTGGATCAATCTAGAAAGGGAAAAGGTACAGGACTTGGTTTATCTATTGCAAAAAGCTTAATGGAAAAAATGAACGGAAGCCTTACTGCAGAACTGAAGGAAAACCAGTTATTGATGATATGCAGATGGGACCCTCACGAAACCAAATATATGAACTAGGAAAAATAATCGAGCAATAATTAAAAGAACCCATTTAATATTTAAACGGGTTCTTTTTGTGGTGACTTTTATCACTTTAAAAACGTAATCGGCCGGTAGCAGGATTTACTAATGGCCATGCGCGGACATCGATCTTTTTGGAGAAGTGCAGGATCGGCTGGTCATTTTCCACAATAATCCCTTGCTTGGACAACATTGTATTAAGAATGATTTCACCTTCTGCTTGTTGTAAAATCCATGGATGGTGCAAAATATCACAGCGCACCGGGACATCTGAAGCATTTAATGTGTAGAAGCAGTAACGCTCGGCCATCCATTCTTCAAAGCTCCCTTTTACCGCAAGAAATGGTTCTGAGACCGGTTTATAACGGGCTGCGAAAACAATGTCTGTTTGATCACGTCTTTTGCTTTCAAACAATACGGTATCCCCAAAGTTTTTAATATCCATCTTAGCGTAATGGTAAGGTAAATGGAAAAATGTGCGGGCCCCTTTTACTGCCGGCCAATTATCCGCATCCAAACTGAAAAAGTATACGCCCGGTTTTCCATCAATCGTTACATAGGTACGCACATTAAGTTCCGGAAATACGTCGGTACCGGGAACTGGCGGCAATCCCCGAAGTCTCACACCGGACATGCGAAACGGAACAACCCCAACCCAGCACACACCGTCGAACGTATCCAATTCCATTGCATTTGGAACTAACTTCCGCAAAACCTCGTATTTAACCGGGTAATGGGCGAATAACAGATCGCTCCACGTTTGTTTCATCCCCCAAGGCAAATTTGGCAGCGGCCAAGGACGATGACTGTCATCCCATTTATTTTCTTGTGTGTTTAGGAGTTCCATTATAGTTCGTCACTTCCTTCACATCTATCGTATTTAATATAAATTCTTTTGAAAAGGATTAAAAACGTCGCGGATTTGTTTTTTCCGCATCCATTGGGTAGCAACCCATTTTTCGCCTCGTATTACGGGCTCACCACTATGAAGGGTTAATTCATTTATTTTTTGATCATTATAGAAATATTCAAAGTAAACTGCTGAACCTCTTTCCGGTACAGTTACGATACCCAAATTAGGAAACGTTGTAACGCCTCCTTCTTCTACATCATTTAAGTAGACTACTAACGTACTGATGCGATTATTACTGCTTGAAGGGTGATTTGGACCGAAGAAATCAAAGTGAGCTTTAAATTCCTGACCGGGTTCGTAATGTAAAACTTGCAGACCCTCGGCATGTTCGATAGGAAGGTGCATCAGGCTGCTAATCCGTTTTTCGATTACTGAAATAAGCGGATTTTCATTTTCCTCAAAAAACATACCACTGCTCGTACGAATCGGACTTACTTCTTTTTTTGCCAGTTTGGATCTTTTCAAACGGGAAGAAGCACAATCGATTAAATTCTGACATTCCTCATCACTTAAAACATTCGAAAACTTTACAATGAGCGGTTCCTCATGAAGAACCTCTGCTGTTATCATTCGATCGTCAATTAAAAAACCGGATTGAATAGGTAAAATCGAAACTTCTGTTGTCATATGTTATGTCCTTCCGCAAATGCTTCTAAGTTAGTACAAAAACATTACTCTCACTCTTTTATGTAGGTTAAGAATGTATTTCTACTCCAATACATATAATACCATTTAATTGAATTTAATGGTATTTAAGTAATAGGATAATAATGAAAAAATTTTACAACTAATCCCTAAGTGCTAGTATTTGTAAAATTTAACTAGCATTTAAGAAGGATAAGAAAAAGTTATAGATTTACATAAATAACCTGTCATTTTGTTTATGTCTTATAAAGAGTAAAATTATGGGAGGATAGAAAACTATGGAAAATGATATTGAGATTTTGAACTCCGTACCTATCCCTGATTATGAACGGTTTGAGCTTAAAGACCCTTTCGGAAATAGAGTAGAGATGATTCAATACTACTGCACTCTATTATTCTGATCGTCATCAGCTTTTGATAATAGTTCAATGATTTCCTTGTTCTGTGATTGTATATCTTTTAGGATTCTTTCAATTGCCAATGCAGTAAAGGTAATGATTATTAGTACTGCAAAAATTAATAAGCCCACAAAAATTCCTCCATTCTAATTAACATTTCATCTATTATACTAATGTTAATTAGAATAGGTAATAATTTCTAAAAACCTCCTTCTAATTTAATGATGGCAATTTTACCGGAAATCACGTATCATTGTAAGGTAGTTTTAAACTATCAGGTATATCCTGCAAATATATTGAATGATAGGTGAAAAAAATGAATTATCAAGTATTATTGTATTATCATTACACAACGATTGAAGATCCAGCTGCTTTTTCAGAAGAGCATTTAGCTGCATGTAAGGAAATGGGTTTAAAAGGTCGTATTTTAGTTGCCCGTGAAGGAATTAATGGTACGGTTTCAGGTACGATTGAGCAAACACAAAGCTATATAGATATGATGGAAGCACATCCATTGTTCAAAGGGATTGTTTTCAAAATTGATCCAGCAGAAGGTCATGCGTTCAAAAAAATGCATGTACGTCCACGTCCAGAGCTTGTACACTTAGGCTTGGAAGAAGATGTGAACCCGCATGAATTGACAGGCCGCTATTTATCTCCTGAGCAATTCCTGGAAGAAATGCAAGATGAAAACACAGTCGTACTAGATGTACGAAACACATATGAATATGATGTCGGTCACTTCCGTGGCGCAATTCGTCCAGAAGTAAAGAATTTCCGCGATACACCGCAATGGGTACGCGAAAACCGTGAATTATTCGAAGGTAAAAATGTATTAACTTATTGTACAGGCGGAATCCGCTGTGAAAAATTCTCAGGTTGGATGAAGCGTGAAGGTTTCGGTGATGTTGGTCAATTACATGGCGGCGTTGCGACATACGGTAAAGACCCGGTTGCTAAAGGTCAGCTTTGGGATGGTCAAATGTACGTATTTGATGAGCGTCTGACAGTGCCGATCAACCAGGTGGAACACGTGATTGTTGGTCGTGACCACTTTGATGGAACACCATGTGAACGCTATATTAATTGTGCAAACCCTGAATGTAATGAGCAAATCATTGCATCAGAGGAGAACGAAGCGAAGCATTTAGGTGGCTGTACGATTGAATGTACAAAACATGAACGCAATCGTTATATCGTCCGTCATAACTTAACGGAAGAGCAAGTACAACAAGTGATTGAATTATTGGAAGCTGAAGCTGCAGTAAAATAGAATTTTAAATGCATCTCTTTATAGGGATGCATTTTTCTTTTTTGTAAACAAAACAGCCTTTTGTAAATGAAATGTAAATAGATTTTTCTAAATTTTCATTGCAAATTGTCTATTTTCTGCATTTCTTACATTGTTCAATAAAGATTTAAACATAATATCGACATATTTCCTTTTTATATATGAATAAATAATTAAATTCCTCGTTAAAAATCCCTCCTATATGTTAAATAATCTCATAAATATTTACAATTCAATCCTTTTATTTCAAATTTTCAGATTTAACTGAATAATTTTACATAATAAATAGACCATTTCTTCATAATTTACATAAGGTTTACAAGTTTAATACATGACATTAATTATATGAATGTATTGTTAAAGCAGATAGAAAACATTCATGTTGATGGAGGAGTGAAGTATGTTGAAAAAAACATGTTACTTCATTGGGTTAACAATTCTAATGGTAGTATTAGCAGCTTGCAGTAATGAAGATTCTGCGGAGTCCTCATCTGGCGGCGGAGACTTAGTAACGATTTCAGGTTCTACATCAGTTGGGCCTTTAGCAGAGAAATTAGCAGCAAAATATGAAGACACAGAAGACGTAAAAATTGAAATAAATCAAATCGGTTCATCAGCAGGAATTACAAATGCGATCAACGATGTCTCACAAATCGGGATGTCATCACGTGATTTGAAGCAGGAAGAAATCGACTCCGGTATTCAGGAGTTGGTCATTGCTTATGACGGGATTGTAGTTGTGGCACATCCATCAAACCCGGTTAAAGATTTAACGATGGAACAAGTGAAACAAATCTTCACAGGCGAAATCACCAACTGGAAAGAAGTTGGCGGAAAAGATATGGAAATCGTCGTTGTTTCACGTGAAGACGGATCCGGTTCACGCGATGCATTCCAGGAAATCGTCGGCTATGAATCAGGACAACTGATTCGTAATGCAATCGTAGCAAGCGGAAACGGAAATATTAAAACAACGGTTGCAATGAACAAACATGCGGTAGGGTTCATCTCATTCGAATATATCGATGAAACGGTTTCAGCGATGGACATTAATGGCGTAAAGGCAGAAGCGGGCAATGTATTGGAAGGTAAATATAAATTATCTCGTCCATTCCTATTCGTTTATAAAGAAAGCGTACCGGAAGCAGCAACAAAGTTTATGGAATACATTTTAACTGCTGACGGACAAAAAATTGTGGAAGAAGCAGGAGCGATTCCATTAACGAAATAATTAGTGCTGGAGGATAAATTTGTGAACACACAAAACAGAAACGAAGTAGAACAGCAAATAAGCAAAGGCAATAAACGAAAATACTTTTTAGAAAGCTTATCATCGAAAATCTTTTTAGCATGTGCGCTTCTATCGGTAGTGAGCTTACTGCTGATCGTAGGATTCGTATTTTATAAAGGTGCAAACCCATTCGTAACTGGCGGCTATAGCTTTTTCGACTTCCTTTTTGGCAGTGATTGGGTACCATCGGAAGATAAATTCGGTATTTTCCCGATGATTGTTGCATCAATCTACGCAACGATCGGAGCACTTGTGATCGGCGTACCAATCGGGTTATTAACAGCCATTTTCCTGGCGGAGATTGCACCAAAATCAGTAGCGAAAATCGTATCACCGGCAATTCAGCTATTGGCTGGTATTCCATCTGTATTATACGGTGTATTCGGTTTAGCGATCATCGTTCCATTTTTACAGGATAATCTGGGATTAGCACGTGGACAAAGTTTAATCGCCGTCATTTTAGTACTGGCGATCATGATGTTACCGACAATTGTCACAGTTGCCGAGACAGCGATCCGCGCAGTGCCGAAAACATATCGTGAAGGTTCGCTTGCTTTAGGTGTTTCGCAAATCGGGACAATCTTTAAAGTAGTTGTACCGGCTGCAAAATCAGGTATTATGGCAGCAATCGTTCTTGGATTAGGTCGTGCATTAGGCGAAACGATGGCCGTCATTTTAGTTGCAGGTAACTCACTGATCATCCCGACAAGCCTGACAGACAGTGTGCGTCCATTGACGACAAACATTGCACTTGAAATGGGCTATGCGGCAGGAACACATCAGGAAATGCTGTTTGCAACAGGGATTGTTTTATTCTCATTCATCTTAATTTTAAACTTTGTATTAGCACGTATTACAGCGAAGGGAGCTCAGTAACATGCGACAATTTAAAGATAATATGTTTCGCGGCTTACTTTGGGGTTCCGCATTCGTATCGGTAGCCGTATTGGTTGTAATCGTCGGCTATATTTTCTATAAAGGTTTTTCATATATCAGTTTTGATTTCATATTCGGTGATTATTCTCCGACAGGTGGCGGCGGGATATTCCCGATGATCGTCACAACGATTTTAACGATTGTCATTTCACTATTAATCGCAACACCAATCGGAATTCTGGCAGCAGTTTATTTACACGAGTATGCAAAGCAAGGACGTCTTGTACGCATCATTCGTTATGCAACGGAAAGTTTAACAGGAATTCCATCAATTATTTACGGTTTATTCGGTGCCGTATTCTTTGTAGCAATTTTAAAGCTGGGGATGTCGATTATTGCAGCATCATTAACATTAACGATTATCGTATTACCGGTCATCATTCGTACAACGGAAGAAGCATTGAAAACAGTGCCGGCAACATACCGTGAAGGGTCGCTGGCATTAGGGACAACGAAATTGCAAACATTAATCAAAGTGATTTTGCCAAGTGCAATGCCGGGAATCTTATCCGGGATCATCTTATCGATCGGCCGTATTGTCGGTGAATCGGCGGCGATTTTCCTGACTGCAGGGACAGTGGCGGCAATGCCGTCAAGTATCTTCTCATCTGCCCGCACACTGACGGTTCACTCGTATTTAGTAACACAGGAAGCCGGCGATATCGGACTTGCAGCAGCAATCGGAATTGTGTTAATCGTCATTATTTTAGTACTGAATTTAACGGCAACATATATCTCGAAAAAATTAAACAAAGCGGACTATTAAAAGGAGCGAAACCTATATGACTATGACTATTTCTGAAGCATCAATTTTTAAATCAACGACGACTTCTACTGGCGCTTTACCAACAAAAATTAAAGTAAATGATTTAAATTTGTATTATGGTGAAAAACAAGCGTTGTTCAATGTAAATCTGGACATTAAAGAAAAAGAAGTAACGGCATTAATCGGTCCTTCAGGCTGCGGTAAATCAACGTTTTTACGTACACTAAACCGTATGAACGATCTGATCGACGGTGTACGTGTTATCGGGAACATTCATATTGACGGTGAAAATGTATATGAATCAAGCGATGTTATCAGACTTCGTACAAGAGTCGGGATGGTATTCCAAAAGTCGAATCTGTTCCCGATGAGCATCTATGACAATGTTGCCTATGGTCCACGTATGCAGGGAATCAAAAACAAAAAAATCCTCAATGAAATTGTAGAAGAGTCTTTACGCGGTGCGGCGATCTGGGATGAAGTAAAAGATCGTCTGAAGTCATCAGCATTAGGTCTTTCAGGTGGTCAGCAGCAACGTATTTGTATCGCACGAGCAATCGCAATGAAGCCGGATGTTATTTTAATGGATGAGCCGACTTCGGCACTTGATCCGATTTCTACATTGAAGGTAGAAGAACTGATTACACAAATGAAAAAAGACTATACAATTGTTATTGTAACGCACAACATGCAACAAGCAGCACGTATTAGCGATAAGACGGCATTCTTCTTAAATGGGGAAGTCATCGAATATGATGATACAAATGTTATTTTTTCAACGCCGAAAGATGAGCGTACAGAAGATTATGTAACAGGACGATTCGGATAAAAGGGGGATTTTGGAATGATTCGCGAAAATTTCGAAAAGAACATGCTTGAACTGCAGGACAAGATGGGTGAAATGGTCGACATGACGGTTGTTGCGATGGAGAAGGCATTTAAAGCCCTTCAGGAGCAGGATATGGTGTTGGCACTGGATGTTATTGAAGAGGACAATTACATTGATGATCTGGAAAATGAAATCAATCAAATGGCGATTTGGCTGATGGCGAAAGAGCAGCCGGTAGCCCGTGACATGCGCCGAATTATCAGTGTTATTAAAATGTCTTCGGATATCGAGCGAATTGCAGACTTTGCGGTAAATACGGCAAAAGCAACGATTCGCATCAGCAAAGCCGATACGATTTTAGACAGAACATCATTAGTTGCAATGAAAAATGTTGCGATGGATATGCTGAAAAAATCAATGAAGGCATTTATCGATGCGGATATCGCATTGGCAAAAGAAGTTGGCGAGCTTGATGATATCGTAGATCGCAATAATCATGAAAATTATGCACTTTTAACGGAGTATTTAAAAGAAAGCCCTCAAGAGATCGAGCAAACATTGCAATTATTATTCATCAACCGCTTTGTTGAACGTGCGGCCGACCATATTACCAATATGGCGGAATCGACAGCCTACTTTATTAAAGGACAGCTATTTGATTTAAATTAACTTACTAGTGAAGCAGTAGGAATAGAGTCCAACAATAAGATAGAAGTTATTAATTTTGGTCAGTTTTCATCGGGTGTTCAAATGCCTGCTGAAAGAAGTTAATGCCTCCGGCGGATGTCACAGATTCGGTAAGGAATTCTTTGCGCGAGCGCAAACCGATTCTGGAATCAATTACGCCGAGGCGTAATTGATTAGAGAAGCGGGGAATCATTAATGACGAAAAAAGTATTAGTCGTTGAAGATGACGAAAATTTAGTAAATTTACTGCATATTTATTTAGTAAAGGATGGCTACGAAGTCCTTAGTGTACAATCTGGTAAAGAAGCATTGGCTGCAATCGAGGCCTTCGAACCGGATGCGATGCTGCTTGATTGGATGCTTCCGGATATGGAAGGAATCGAGATTTGCCGTCAAGTCCGCTTCAAGCATGATTTTCCGATTATCATGATCAGTGCGCGAACGGATGAATTGGATATTGTACTGGCGCTTGAAATGGGGGCAACAGAATATATCCGAAAACCGTTTGGATTCCGTGAAATGCTGACACGCTTAAGGATTCATTTAAAACGCTACGAAAAAGAATTACAGCAGCAAGGGCGTGTCTCACAAATGCTGATCGGTCCGTTTCGTGTAGATTTAATCATGTTCAAAGTGTATAAAGACGAAGTGGAAATTCCTTTGACCAAGCGAGAGTTTAAATTGCTGCTGCATTTGCTGGAGCAGCCTGGCAATATTAAATCTCGTGAAGAAATTATTGATATACTGGACTTCACAAAAGGGGATCGCCGTACAGTCGATGTACATATTCGCAGGCTTCGTGAAAAAATTGAAGAAGAACCGAGCTCACCGAAGTGGATTAAAACCAAAAGCGGGTTAGGTTATTATTTCAACCTTTCATCCCAGGAAGTGACGTACAGTTCATAAATGAAAAAACATTTTGGAGCGATTGCAAGTTTCAAGATGTTTTTTTATGGTGTAATTTACATCATTTCTTTTACAAATATGGCGGCAACGGATTATACTTAGAAAAGTAGATGGATGAGGAGGACTGAATATGTCTGAACAAAATGAAAAAAAGAAATTAAGCCTGCAGGAATTAGTGAAGCAACAGCTGGAAGCAAAGAAAAACAATGCAGCCGGTAACAAAAGTAATTTAAAAGGTGACACATCAACGAAAAAGATGAAGAGCCAACAATCAAAGCAAACGAGCAATACCCGTCGTAAAATGGGTGTGTAATGATAAAAACCCGGGCAAACGAAAATTTGCCCGGGTTTTTATTATGTCAAAGTGATTCCAAATGATTGCTCGATCGTCTTTAAGGAGGAAGGGGGGCTGTTAAGGGTGAGACGGGAAGTTTTTGAAGCGCATTACGACGCTGTTTATAAATACATACGCTATTTAACGAATGATACAGACTTAACACATGATCTGCTGCAGGAAACCTTTTACCGCTTTTATCAAAAAAATTATACTGAACACGAACGGACTTATTTATTAAAAATTGCCAGAAACCTTGTATATGACCATTTTCGAAGGAAAAAAATTATTGGCTTTTTTCAGTTGAAAACAGAGCCGGTAGCAGTTGGAGATTTGCCGGAAGCAGTCGTCGAGCGAAATGCGGAAAATGAAAAACTGTATGACGCCCTCCAGCAAATTAAATGGAATTATCGTGAAGTAATCGTGCTGCGCTATATAGAAGAGTATTCAGTAAAAGAGACGGCAATGATCTTAAGCTGCAGTGAAGTGAAAGTGAAAAATAATACGGCACGCGGCTTGAAGGCACTACGGGAACTGTTAGGAGGGGAAGACGATGTTTGAAGAAGAAAAGTTAAGTCAGCTTAAAAAGATTCAAGTCGATCCGGAAAAAAGGGAAGAGGACTTCAATAAAATTCAGCAGCGCCTCAACACTAAACCATCTAACTGGAAAATCCCGGCAGTAATTATAGCGATTGCATGCATCACGCTGTTTTTAGTCGGTACTTTTCCGCAAAAGCAGCAGACCACTTCTGACGATCCGGACATCAGTGCATTGCAAGCGGTTTATTATATGGACTGGGAAGGGGATCCCAAATCCACACTGCAGGCAGGTGTAAAAAAAGTAAAAAATGAAGAAACCTTAAAAGCCGTGGAAACTTTATTGGAACAGCTGCAGAAAACAGACATTTTCATTGAAGAACCTTATATTGATAAAAGCTACCGGTTGCAGTTTGAAGATAATACGGTCATGCGCCTCCAAGAATTCCATGGAAGCGAAGCAACGTATTACCGGGATATAGGAACAGGGCAGAGATATCTATTAAAGGATCAAACTTTGCGGGGAATTATCGAATTACATGAACCGGCTGACAGTAATATTCCTTCCATCATCAGTATAGTAGTTTTTATTCTATTGATTTTTGCAATGAATCGGGTGAGCAAAAAGCTGAGGGACCCTGAGGATCCAAAACGTCATCTCCCGGCACATTCTACTTATTGGCAAAGTGTAGTGGAGATCTTTACTTTTTTGATTCTTGTGTTGTTTGTTTCGGTTCCTCAAATCCATCTGTTTCAGTTGATTGCGTTTTTATTATTGTCAGCACTGATAAATATTCTTTTAGAAGTAAAATACGGTAAGAAAAAGTGGCGAATGGTGCAATTTATAATAGGTAAATTATATTTCTTACTAATAATGTACGGTATATTATGGTTATGATTTCACTAGCTTACCTTATACGAAAGGTAGGCTTTTTTATATACAGAATACTTTGACAACCATTCCTATCCCCCGTACGATATTAATAAGTTACTAGAAGGGGTGGAAAGATGACGACGATTGAAAAAGCAAGACAGCTCGATGAAATGGACGGATTGCAGAAATATGCAGATGAATTTTATAAAAAAGAAGAACAGATATACTTGGACGGCAATTCGCTCGGATTGCTGTCAAAGCGGGCAGAACAGTCGGTGCATACACTGCTTAACTCGTGGAAAGATTATGGCATTGACGGCTGGACAAATGGCGAGCACCCGTGGTTTTATTTCTCGGAAAAGTTGTCAGCGATGTGCGCTCCTCTAATTGGTGCCAAAAGTGAGGAAGTAATTCTGACTGGCTCCACAACAACAAACTTGCACCAGCTGTTGGCCACATTTTTCAAACCGACCGCGGCACGCTATAAAATTTTGGCTGACGAACTGAACTTCCCGTCGGACCTGTATGCAATTGCCAGTCAAATTGCTTTGCATAATTTGCCACAAAGCAGTATGCAGCTCGTGAAAAGTGAAGACGGGCAAACAATTACGACAGAAGCGATTATCGATGCGATGACCAAGGATGTGGCGGTTGCGGTTCTGCCGGCGGTCTTATACCGCAGTGGCCAAGTGTTGGATTTGCAGGCGATTACAGAAGCAGCACATGAACGGGGCATATTGGTCGGATTTGATCTATGCCATTCGATCGGATCCGTTCCACATCAACTACATGAAATCGGTGCAGACTTTGCTTTTTGGTGCAATTATAAGCATTTGAACGGGGGTCCGGGCTCAGTTGCAGGATTGTTCGTTCATGAAAAGCACTTCGGAACAGCACCGGGACTGGCCGGATGGTTTGGCTCGGCGAAGGAAAAGCAGTTTGATCTGGATGTAACAATAACCGCTGCACCGCATGCAGGGGCTTACCAGATCGGTACGCCGCATATATTAAGTCTGGCACCGATTGAAGGCGCACTGTCCCTATTTGAAGAGGCGGGCATCGAAGCGGTTCGTGAAAAATCCCTCGCGTTGACACAATTTATGATGGATTGTATTGAGCAGGAGTTGCCGAATACGTTTACATTCGGCAATCCGATTGATGACACACGGGGCGGCCATCTGTTTTTAGTGCATGACGAGGCGGCAAGGATTTGTAAAACATTAAAAGAATATGGCGTTGTGCCTGACTTCCGCGCACCAAATGGCATCCGCCTGGCACCGGTTGCGCTTTACAATTCCTTTGAGGAAGTTTGGCGGTCAGTGCAGATTTTAAAAGACATTGTCACAAACAAAACTTATGAGAAGTACGAAAATAAACGAGACATCATTGCATAAGGAGTGGTTCAGTGGATAAGCGATCAATTTCAGATTTGCAGCACAAGCTAAAGGATGAAAAGGGGATTCATACGGATTTCCGTGAAGATATGACGTACAGCGATTATTTGAGCCTGGATCCCCTATTAAACAGTCAAAACCGTCTTTCCGACCATCACGATGAGATGCTGTTTATTATTATTCACCAGGTGAGTGAACTTTGGATGAAGCTCATTATACATGAGATGCGCGGTGCGATACAGGCGATTGAAAAAGGGGAGATGCAGCCGGCATTTAAAATGCTCGCACGTGTATCGAAAATTCAGGTGCAGATTATTCAGGCATGGGATGTGTTGGCAACGATGACACCGGCAGAATATTTGCAGTTTCGGGATGACCTGGGGAAAGCATCGGGTTTCCAAAGCTATCAGTATCGCCTGATCGAGTTTGCACTTGGCTATAAAACACCGTATATACTCAAAATCTATGAGAAAGAGCCGCACATTCTCGAAGTACTTAAAGAGGCATATAATGCGCCAAGTATTTATGATGTGGCGATTCAGGCATTGGCTAAAGCAGGATTGCCAATAACTGAAGCTTTGCTAAACCGTGATTTTTCGGTAGTATATAGTGGTGACGATTCTGTTGCCGCCGCTTGGAAAACCGTCTATGAAAATATCGATACGTACTGGGATTTATACCAGCTTGGCGAAAAGCTTGTCGATATTGAAGATTCCTTGCAGCAGTGGCGTTTCCGTCATATGAAAACGGTCGAGCGCATCATTGGCTTCAAAGTGGGCACAGGCGGCTCATCAGGGGTCAATTATTTGCGAAAAGTGCTCGATCACCGCTTTTTCCCGGAGCTCTGGGATTTACGGACAGTACTATCTTGATTCAGCATTCCAGCTGAATAAAGATAATACCTCTGGCAGATGTCACAGATTTTTTAAGGAAACTTTTTGAGTAAACTCAAAAAAATCTGGACACAATTCCGCAGGGCGGAATTGATAGCTTAGGTTAGACAGATGAGTGGAGTGAGACAGATGGAGAAGAGTAAAGGACAGTGGTCAAGTAAGTTAGGGTTTGTATTAGCGTCAGCGGGCGCAGCGATTGGGCTCGGGGCAATTTGGAAAATGCCTTATGTAGCCGGTCAAAGTGGAGGCGGCGCATTCTTCCTGATTTTTGTGCTGCTGACATTAATTATCGGGCTGCCAATGCTTTTATCGGAATATATTATTGGGCGTGCCACACAAAAAGAGGCGGTTACTGCCTATAAAGTATTGGCGCCGAATACGAAGGCTTGGGCTTGGATCGGTAAGCTCGGGATTATTGGCTGTTTCTTATTATTATCGTTTTACAGTGTAGTCGGCGGCTGGATTTTTGTTTACAGCGGGGTTTCGGTTGTTGGAGAAGTAATCGCGCCGACTGTAGATCCGGGAGCATTTTTCGGACAGGTAACAGGTACACCTTGGATTGCTTTACTCGGTTTGGGATTGTTTACACTGGCGAATGTAGTAATCATTGCGCTTGGTGTTCAAAACGGGATTGAAAAGGCAAATAAATTCATGATGCCGTTACTGTTTATTATGTTCTTTGTTTTAGTTATAAGAGCCGTAACATTGGACGGGGCAATGGAAGGGATCAAGTTTTTCCTGTATCCGGACTTTTCGAACATTACCGGTGAATCAATTTTATATGCGTTGGGGCAATCATTCTTTGCGCTGGCTGTTGGATTCTCGTGTTTAGTTACATATAGTTCTTATTTAAAGAAAGATGTGAGCTTACCGAATTCAGCAGGTTCTGTTGTAGGATTAAGTATTTTCGTATCATTCCTGGCGGGACTGGCGATTTTCCCGGTAGTTTTCGCCTTCGATATGGAAGTGGCGAGCGGACCGCCATTATTGTTCATGGTATTGCCTGCAGCGTTTTCGCAAATGCCGTTTGGTGAACTGTTTTTAGCGCTGTTTTTAATTCTGTTTTTATTTGCGACGTTAACGTCAGCGTTCAGTATGTATGAAATTATCGTTGCTGCTATCATTGAAAAATGGAAAATCAGCCGCGCTAAAATTACAGTCATCATTGGTATCTTAGTATTTATCGCTTCGATTCCTTCAACATTAACGTACAGTTCATTAGGGGATGTTTCGATTTTTGGACGCAATATTTTTGATTTCACCGACTTTGTAGTGTCGAATATCATCTTACCGGTCGGCAACTTGCTTATCGCGATCTTCATCATGCATATTATGGATAAAAACCTCGTGAAAAGCGAACTGTTGCAAGGAAGTAAAATGGGTGAAGGCTTTTACAGAACATATCGCTTTTTAATGACCTTCGTTGTACCGACAGTCATTGTTGTAGTCTTAGCATATTTAGTCATTCAATATTAGGAGTGAAGCCATGTGGATTGATATTACACAGACGATGAAAAACGGGATGCCGAACTGGCCGGGAGATACACCGTTTTCTTTTGAAGTAGGGGTTACGAAACAACAGACGGGTTCGGTCAATATTGGGCGGATCACGACCTCGCTGCACACGGGTACACATGCAGATGCACCTTTTCATTTTAACAGTGAAGCTGAGACTATCGAACAGTTGGATGTCAATGTGTATATCGGTGACTGTGTGATCGTGGATTGTATCGGACACGAAGTAATTTCGGCTAAAATGCTTGAGGAGATTGATTTTCTTGATGCAAAGCGAGTACTGCTTAAAACGGTGGATCAGCTTGGCGAAGCATTTCCGGAAACCATTCCGGTCATTCATCCGGATGTCGCGCCATT
Organism: Solibacillus sp. FSL W7-1436; assembly: GCF_038007305.1. NCBI lineage: Bacteria > Bacillati > Bacillota > Bacilli > Caryophanales > Caryophanaceae > Solibacillus > Solibacillus sp. FSL W7-1436. The sequence continues at coordinate 3,711,767 of NZ_JBBOWV010000001.1, read as the reverse complement.
TTTAAAGGAGCGCGGTGTAATATTGCTTGGCATTGACAATCCTTCCGTTGACCCGTTGGACAGCAAGGAAGTATTGGCACATCACAAGTTGTATGAACATGGCATTCATATACTGGAAGGGCTCGATTTGCGGCATGTTCAGCAAGGTCTTTATGAACTGATCGCACTGCCGCTTAAAATAGCAGGTGCTGACGGTGCGCCTGTTCGTGCGGTCGTTCGTAAAAAAGTTGATTAAACACAATATAATGAGAAGCTCACGATTAAATATTCGTGAGCTTCTTTTTTAATTTTTTATTAGCACTACAAAAGTCCATTGTATTGTATAATTAAGGGTTGTAATATATACCTATAAACTATTACAAGAATAATCTAAAATTCCTAGGAGGAAAACAGCTTGAAGAAACACAACGGAAAACTTAATTGGATTCACCAACTAAATCTGATTATTACAATAGTATTGGCAGTTTTAATTGTTTCACCGCTTGTTATTGCAAATGGTTTTAGTAATTCAATCCCTTATGTAATTGCAGGTGGCGGTGTCATCTTATTATCGACGGCCAATTATTTCCTGAAAATATCAAACTACGCAAAAGGATTGATTTTTGTATTGATTCCGGCATTTGTCGTATTTTTATTATTTTACCTTGATGGATATTCCATCAATAAACATTACATGCTGCTCGTAACATTTATTATGTGTGCCATGTATTTTAATGAACGGCTGATCAAAACATTTTTACTCTTTACCAGCATTTTTTATATCGTATTATACATAACGGTGCCGGAAAATTTACTGGGGGTAAATGCTAATCTTCCGGTATTTATTACGATTTTTGTAAGTATGACCGGCTGTAACTATATGCTGTACCGTTTAACACAGTGGGGCAAAAAATTAATAAACGATGCCCAGGAAAAAGAACGGGAAGCGAAAGAACTGCTTGAAAATCTATCATCGATTTTAAATAAAATTGAGGAAGGGTCAAGCCAGCTTGCGCATAGTATTACACATGTAAATGAAAATGTGGGTACATTGAATAGTGCGAGCGAGACGATTTTACAGTCCTCGAATCAAATGGCAGCAGCTATTCATAATGAAGCGGAGATGATTCAGCATATTAATGAACAGATGATTTTATCACATGATAATATGGTGAAAACGAAGGAGTCCTCTGAATCGACTGTAAAGGATTCCGATGAAGTACAGGCAGCAATTGAACAGAGCTGGAAGCAGGTACATGATGTGACAGCTGATATGGCTACATTAAGTGACTCGATCGATTTAACGACAACGACGATTGACAATATGCAGGAGAGCCTTGCCAATGTAAATAACCTGTTAAATGGGATTAAAGCCATTGCGGATCAGACGAATCTGCTGTCATTAAATGCTTCCATTGAAGCAGCAAGAGCAGGGGAGCATGGAAAAGGGTTTGCCGTTGTTGCAGAAGAAGTAAAAAAACTGGCGGAAGAGAGTGCGAATATTGCAGCGAATATTACCGGTGTTACACAGCAGCTGCTTGAACGTGCAACAACTGCCCAGTCAAAAGCATATGAAGGAAAAGAAGCAGTCCATTCAAGTGTTGGCACATTGAATGAAATTACCGGTTCATTTGATGGAATCAAGCAATCGTTCCATGGCATTCAAGGGAAGCTTCACCAAAACATGTCGACCATTACAGAAACGAATAAACTTGTTGAAGAAGTAATGAATCAAATTGAAAATCTGTCCGCAAGTTCTGAAGAAAATGCGGCTATGACCGAAGAAATTGCGAGCTCGATACATGAAGAGCATGTCATGATGAAATCGATTGCCGATGCGAGTAATGAACTTCAGCAATTACAAAGCGAACTGTCGGAAATAACGAAACGTCAATAACGGGAAACCATAAATAAAAAAGGAAGTGTCCAAATTTAACGGACACTTCTTTTTTTCGCTATTCTACTTCTATCGCAATACTGTCTGTCACATCACCGTTGCTGAAGCGCGCCATACTGGAAATGATATACTTCCCTTTTTCCGTTGGGGCAGTAAAGCGAGCCGATGTGGCAATTTCTTTATAATCATAATCTTCAACCCATTGTTGAATGGAGACACTCGTTACATTTTGACTGTACTGGAATTCCATTACTTCGCCTGGCTGTACTTTTACATAAGTAGTATTTTGCGCATTTATAATTTCATGCGGGGCAGCTGTATCGACACATTCTGCTTCACCTGCCGAATGCCAGCAATAGCTTCCGCGAACCGTTTCGATCGTCTGTTCATTCGTAACAGCTGTTACGTCGGGAATAACCGTTACTTCATTTTGTGCCATAAAATAGCGGCCAATAATAACGAGTATAATGAGAGCGATAATAAGAAATAACCGGTTTACATTTTTCATCTGGATGTTTCACCTCCATGAATTTTTAAATGCAGGTTGTTGTTTCTGTTGTTTTCGGATAACGAAATAAATCGCAATGACTACCGAAAAATAAAGTAAAAGTCCAAATACGGCCACATAATTGTGATCCACCAACGTTCCGATAACTAGGAAAAAGAAAGTGACAATGAAAAATCCTAAATAGATTCTTTTTGTAATTGTAAATCGGAATCTGCTTGCGCTGATAAATAGAAAACTATGTAACACAAAAAGGTATACCCATTCCCATTGTATGAAAAATTCTATATTAATCAGTAAGTTCATAATACAAAAACCTATCGCGGCCAGTATGGCATCTTTGGACTTCCTAAAGCAATAAACAAGAAATACCAGGATTCCAATTGTAAAGCCAATCATATAAAAATCAGGAAGAGTCAAATAGAAGATCGAATTAATATTGATTAAAGTAAAGATCGTAGCCAGCGTAATGACTATTGGTCTTAAGTTGAGCTTTAAAACAAGCACAATAAATAAAATAAATAGAGCAAATGTGACGAGCGCTAATGGTAGCTCCAGATGTTCTATGCGTTGAGAGGCGACATAGGCTAAATTAGTGATAGTAGCGAACAGTAAAAAGAGTAGGATGCTTTTCGAATCATTGTTTTTCATAAATTTTCCCCGGTTCCAAAAAAAGTGTTAGGAAGGCATAAAAACAAAAACTATGCAAATCGCTAAGGAATTTGCATAGTTTTTATAAAATAATTGAATTTGTAAAACTAGACATGCCTCTATCTACATGTTACTAAATTTTGAAATATAAGTCTATTTAAAAATTTCCCTCCATGTGATAATGAAGTTGCGCAAAAAAGTCATAACGTTATGGTGAAACGAGGAGAAAAATGAAGCAGAATATTTATGATAATGCCTTATTTTTTAAAGGATATGAAGAAATTCGCAACCGGAAGTTCAATTATAACAATTTACTCGAGAGACCCAATTTCTTAGCATTAATGCCGGATGTTAAAGGGAAAGTATTATTAGATTTAGGCTGCGGAAAAGGGGAGTTTGCAAATGACTGTGTTTTAAAAGGGGCACAGCATGTCGATGCCATCGATATTTCAGTCAATATGATTACTGCAGCAAAAGAGCGCTATAAAAGTGACCGACTCCATTTTCAACAAATTTCAATTGAAGACATTCTCTTAAAGAGTTCGCATTATCAACTCATAACGAGTGCATTGGCACTGCATTATGTGGCGGATTTTGAAGGGGTCATCGAAAAAGTAAGTCATGCATTATGTCCGGGAGGGGTATTTCTATTCTCTATTGAGCATCCAATATCAACCGCAAATAAAGGTGAGGAGCAATGGATTTTGGACGAGAAGCACACAATCGCTCATTTTGCGGTTGCCCATTACCGGAGTGAAGGGCAACGAACTCAAAATTGGCTCGTGGATAATGTGGTGATGTACCATCGCACAATGGAAACAATTCTAAATACCTTAATCATGAACGGCCTGCAAATCGAAAAAATAGTGGAGCCAATGCCGACAGAAGAAGCAATGGAATTACTCCCAAGCCTGCAAAAAGAACAGCATCGCCCTTCCTTTTTAATTGTGAAAGCGAGAAGAACCATATAAAAAAGGAGCGCAGAAAATAAATCTGCGCTCCTTTTAGTTATTATATGTCATTCAATTAGTCATCAAAACGGTCATCGTCCAGATCTTCTTCGTACTTAATAATGTCGCCTGTTTTAGCATCGATTTCAAAATCGTATTCCATTTTACCGTTGCGGATTTCGATTTCATAGATCAGACGGTTATCATCTTCATCCAATTCAAGGTCCGTTAATGTTCCCTTTGCTTTTGCCTGAGCAATTTCAATTGCCTGTTTTTCAGTAATGATTGAAGAATTGTTCGCTGAATCTGTTGCTTTTACTGTATCCTCAGTTTTTACTGTATTTTCCGTTTTAACGTTATGAATGCTTTCACGTTCTGTTACAACCGCTTTACCTGTACCTGCATTCACTTCAACTTCGATTTTTTCATTGTCTTTCACGATATCGATTTCATAATGTGGTGTGCGGTCATCTCCATCATATTCAAAACCGATAATTTCACCGTCCAATTGTTTTAACGCGATTTTCTTTGCTTCACCAGCTGAAATGCTTGGATTGTTTTCGGCTTGCGCAAACAGATCCGATTGTGCGAAAACTGCACCTCCACCAATTGCTACTAGTAATGCCGGGATTGCCAAAAATTTTTTATTCATATTCACTCGCTCCTTTTCTTGTTTGTAATGTCAGTATAACGAGCGAATATGAAAACGGTCTGAGAGAATTATTAGAAATTGATGAGAAAATTAATCATCATATTTAATCACGATAATCTCGCCGGTAATGGCATGTACTTGAACAGTTACATCATCTTCTTGTTCAATCTCCACAAAATAGATGCCGCCTTCTGCATTTTTTATAAACTCTACAGAATCGACTTCACCGGGCACTTCCTTTAACGCAATGTCTACTGCTTGCTCTTTTGAAAGCAATGGCTTTGAAGTATTTTCAGCCGGCTTATTTGCTGTGGTTTGATTTTCTTTTGTTGTTTCCGGATTCGTTTGCTCCTCGGATTGTTTATTTTCATTTTTATGAATAAGTTTCAAATCGGAAAATTGACCTGTTACAGCATTTACATTCACTTCGAAAATCGAACCGTCTTTATTGAAAGAAGCGACAAAATAGTCTTTTTCTTTGACCAATGTTTGGACATCCGCATTATATATATCTTTAATATTCAATTCCAGTTCATTCGTGTTCAGTTCATGCGGTGTTGATAATTGCTTGACTGTCAGTGTAATGAAAAATCCGATGAGGATGACGGCGATGCATAGTATAATCCATTTAGCTTTCATGCTGTGCACCTCCTGAAAGTGGAACAATGAGTAAAATCGTCGTTCCTTTCCCTAGTTCGCTGTCGATGGAAACTTCGGCATTTAAACGGTCGGCGAGTTCCTTTGCAATCGATAGGCCGATGCCGGTTCCGCCGGTTTTCCTGTTCCGGTCTTTATCAACCCGGTAAAAACGGTGGAACAAATTCGGGAGATCTTCTTCAGGTATGCCGACACCAAAATCCTGGATGGAAATATGCAGATCATTTTTCACAGAGGCGTGGATTTTAATAACATCGTCACTGTATTTTCGTGCATTATCGATAAAGATAAAAAGCAGTTGTTTTAATTTTGCTTCATCCGTTGTAATTTCCACATCGGGAATATTAACGAGAATATCACGATGATACGCGGCTTTTATGCTTTGTACAATCTGCTCGATAAAAGGCTGTAATGCAAATGTCGTCATATTGATTTTCGTCATTTCATTTGTTTTTGCCAATGCTAGCATTTGTTCAATCATGGCCTTCATATTGGTAGTTTCCTTTAAAATCGCTTCCAACGCTTCTTCCGTAATTTTTGCGTCTTGTGTGCCACGGCGTTTTAACAGTTTTGTATAACTTTCAATGACCGTTAACGGTGTTTTCAGTTCATGTGAAGCATTGCCGACAAATTGCTGCTGTTTGTCATGGGCATCTTCCAGCTGTGCCATCAGATGATTGTATGTTGTGGCCATTTGTGCAATTTCATCGTTTGACTGCTTGCGGACCGGAATTTGCTCATAGCTTGACTGCTGAATATTTTTTTCCATCGTTGTTGTCAGCTGCTGAACTGGTTTTACGATCAGCTGAACAAACAGCTGGCTCGCCAAATAAATCGGAATGAGTGCAACAAGTGTCATCAAAACTAATATTATCAGCAGCCGGTTCATATTTTCGGTAATTGTCGGCAATGGCTGGATCAGCTTTGCAGAAGCAATCTCATCATCCGGCAAAATAAGTGGTGTCGCAAGCGCAATATGGGGGATATCACGAATAGTTTTTTCCGTATAATGCTGTGACGGATCAAGTTCATAATCAATTTGCCCGGATGTTTTTTGAAGCCTTTTTATTTGATTGCCTGCGCTGTCATAAACGATGATCGCACCGTCAGTCGGAAGATAAGCTCCGTAAATCGAATCGATGCCATCTGTTGTATCCAGTGCGCTGATGGCAGTCGTCAGCTCATTTGCCCGTGCCTGCAATTGTTCAGCCTCCGTTGAAAAGGCAAACTCTTTATATAAATAATAAATACCTGTAAAACTGCCGATTAATATAACCGAAGTCAATAACATCGAAAACAGATTTACTTTCGTATTAAGTTTCATTTGTCGCTTCCTTTAAGACATAGCCGACACCGCGAACTGTATGCAGCAGTGATGGTAAATTCAGATTTACCTCCAGTTTTTGACGCAAATAACGAACATATACGTCAACGACATTTGTATCCCCATAATAGTCAAATCCCCAAACCGCATTCAGCAGCTGCTCACGTGACTGTACAAGTTTCGCATGCTTCATAAAATGCAGCAGCAAGTCAAACTCACGGGGAGTCAAATCGATTTGCTGTGCTTGTCTTGTAACTTCACGTGTCTGCTCATTTAACGATAAATCCTGAAATGTATGGACTGTCGAAGATGTTGGCTCTGGGATAGCTTTGTGTGAAAATCGCAATGCCACACGAATGCGTGCAAGCAGTTCATCGAATTCGAACGGTTTTGTTATATAGTCATTTGCCCCATAATCAAGCCCTGTCACTTTATCTTCTATATTGCTTTTAGCGGTCAGTAAAAGGACCGGAACAGATTCGTTATGTTTGCGAATTCGTTTCAGTACTTCCAAACCGTTCAGCTCCGGCAGCATGACATCAAGCAACACTAAATCATATTCTTCTTCATGAAATTTCAGCAATCCATCCGTGCCGGTATGGGCAATAGCTGTTTCATAGCCTTCAAATCCCAGCTCCAGCTGTAGTACACGTGCAATCTGCTGTTCATCTTCCACGATTAAAATTTTGGACATGCAAAACACCTACTTCTATCTGTTTTGTATCCATCGTATTGTAAAAGAGGCGCTATTGGCAATGGGGAAATGTTATTCGTAGAAAAATGATCGGAAAGGGTTAGCGATGCTTGGGATAAAACTTCCATTTCATGTTACTCTATTTACAGGGGGTGTAAAATAATGGATTATATTGAATTGAAAAATTTCAAGCTGCGCTATTTTATATTGTTTGCAGTTAGTATTTTCATAGCAAGTTTTATCTTGTTATTCATAACCGATATTCCGGCCAGTGAAGAGTGGATTACATTTTTAATTTCGGTCAGTTGTTTAATGTACTTGATGCATCAAACAAAAAAATGGAATTTCATCTATAATGAACACCCGATTCACGCGACAATGACAAAAGGGCGCTGGGCAAAATATTTATCGATTACAGCATGCTTCCAACTGATCACCGTTGTGTTTACAGCGATTTTATTAACGATTGTCTATCTTGTTTTTGAAGAGCATATACGGGAACTGTTTTCGTTCTTTCCGACGATGGATCTGGAAGAAGTGCGCCCATCACCACTCGTATACATCCTGTTTTTTATAAATATTTGCATTCTTGCACCGATTTATGAGGAATTATTATTCAGAGGGATCTTGCTTCGTCGTTTCACATTAAGATGGAGCCCGCAAAAGAGTATTATTATTTCTTCTATTATATTTGGCATTATCCACCTCAACCCGATCAATGTTGTCTTTGCTTTTGCATTGGGCTGTGTGCTTGGTTATGCCTACCTTAAAACTAAAAATATTGTGATACCAATGCTACTGCATAGTTTTAATAATTTCCTGGCATATCTCCAATTTGTTTATACAAATCAAACGACAGAAATTGATTTGCCGACAACAGAAGCAGCCCGACAAGGGTTGATGATAAATGTGGCGTTCTTTTTCATATTGACGGCTATTATTGTCTTTTTACTCGTGAAATACTATAAAAACTTCCGCAGTTTAACAAATCCGGCACCGAAGTTGGAGGAGCAAACAGATATCGAAACGGTTTAGCTGGTAATAGACAAAATAAAATCGCTCATTTTGCTGAATAAGGCAAAATGGGCGATTTTTTATTTTCTCATTTTATTTAATATTACACGTTAAGCATTTGTCCGAAAACGCCCTGGTTTTCAATTAATTGTTGGCGTTTTCCTTGTTCGATGATTTTCCCTTGGTTCAGGACGATGACATAGTCGACTTTGCGGATTGTATTCAGGCGATGGGCGATGATGAAGCTCGTACGGTCCTCCATCAGCTTCTCGAGTGCTTCCTGAATATGCAGCTCTGTCACAGTGTCGATACTGCTTGTCGCTTCATCCAACAACAGAATTTTCGGATCTGCCACAAAGGCACGGGCGATTGATAACAGCTGTTTTTGACCTTGAGAAATCTGGCTGCCGTCCGCACTTAAAATCGTATCGTATTTTTCCGGCAGCTTATCGATAAATGTATGGGCATTCGCTTTTTTCGCGGCCTCATAAATTTCCTCATCTGTTGCATCGAGTTTTCCGTACCGGATGTTTTCTTTAATCGACATTTCAAACAGGAAGGGATCCTGAAGGACGAATGCCATTTGACTGCGCAAACTCGCTTTTGAAATTTCTTCTATTTCCATATCGTCAAATACAATTTTTCCGTCGGTTTTTTCATAAAGTCCTGTCAACAGCTGCATGATTGTTGTTTTCCCGGCACCGGTTTGACCGATCAATGCAACCGACTGTCCGGATTTCACCTCAAAGGATACATTTGACAGGGTAGGGGAGGAAGCTTGCGCATCATACTGGAACGAAACATTTTGGAATCGAACATTGCCGAGCAGTTCCACATTTTCCCCGTCAATTTCATCTTCTTTTTCATCCATGATCAGGAAAACACGTTCCGCTCCGGCCAAAGCAGATAGGACGGTGTTGAACTGGTTGGCCAAATCATTTAAC